>JAKADF010000357.1 GCA_021820805.1 Bacillota bacterium | reverse complement strand
CAACCCATTTATACCAGGTTGGAGTATTCACAATATACCAGATTTTATTTTCGTCACTCGCAACACACTTAGAATTACTTATTAAATCGTTCCAAGTATTGAATCCCAGATGGCTAGAAAAACACATCTTATCCATTACGCACCCTCCAACCTATCAAAGTATCCTTAATCCTAGTTTAGACCAATAATATTGAAATTTAGTCGAAACAATTTATGTAGTGATCCGAAGCATAGGATAGTTCGCTCGTGCTTTAGGGGCTTTGTGATGGCAAGTTCGTTGGAAACGCACCTAAAGTGACTTTTACATGAATTGGTTTGCCCTTTCTCAGCACGGTCAAATCCACACTGCTGCCAACCGAATACTGTGCAATGTCTGATGTGACTTCTGCCACGGAGCTGACTTGTTTTCCATTTACCGCTGTAATGATATCCCCGTCTCCTACAGGGTTTTTCGTTCCCCCGCTGTCACCATGAATTCCAGCCTTCGCTGCAGGTCCGTTCGAATCGGTTGAAATAACCAAAACGCCTTCTGCAGTTGGTAATTGAAACTGTTGCTGCACACCCACATTAATGGTAACTGCTGTAATTCCGAGCCATGGATACTCGACAGATTTGCCGCCAAGCAAATTTGGTAGAACCTTTTTTAGTCTGTCAATCGGGATCGCGAATCCAATCCCAACCGAACCCGACACTGGGCTCTCAATCATCGTATTGATGCCTACGACCTGGCCGTGTGTATTTAACAACGGTCCGCCAGAATTCCCCGGATTGATTGGAGCATCTGTTTGAATGAGGCCATCCATATCCCTTCCTCCAACTGAAGGCATGGAACGGTTAATTCCACTCACAATTCCCGAACTTACGCTACCAGTCATTTGAAATGGGTTCCCTATCGCGATCACGTAGTAACCAGGTTTTAATGTTGTGGCTGTACCAAGGGGCAATGGTTTTACTCCGGATATCGGTGACACATGAACAATTGCTAAATCATCTAATCTATCTGTCCCAATAACAGTTCCCGTGTACGATTTAGAACCTAACGTCACGGTCACAGTTTTTGCGGTTCCAACCACATGATCATTCGTTGCAATATCACCATTGTTGTCAATAAAAAAACCTGTCCCAATATCTTCGGTATTCGAATTCTTTTGCTGAGATTTGTTGACCGTCGTAATCGTACAGATGCTGCCTATTGCAGAATTGTAAATCCCGTTAACAGCACTTGAGATACTGTCCAATATGGATCCGTTTCCTGCTAACGAGGCACCTAAGGAAGATGTGGCCGCATTTGGAGTATTCCCGGTTTGATTGGTCGAGGTTGCACAGCCAGTTCCTACAGCCACTGAACAAATGATGAGAGGAATTGTAAAGGATGAAGCAATACGAGATTTAGCTGCTTTTTTAGACAAGACACCACCGCCTACTGGTAAGCACATTATAAATATAGCTTGTCCGATGCAGGTTATGACAATACCTGCACCGGACGGGTTAATGTCTTTCCCTTTTTAAAATTGTTGCGTCATCATGATATCAGATGCCTTTATATAACCCGTTATTGGCGTTCCATCCGTTTGTGCTGCTATTTGCACTTGGATAAACCCATTTACAGGTGTCGAATTGTTCACTACAACAAAATCACCTGTATGAATTGTATCAATCACGTTCTTCTGGTCACTGCCGTAAATCTGAACGTCAAATCCTGATGCAGCAAAAACACGGTATACATTCGTAAACTTGACTTCCTTTGCATCTACCCAGCCAGACAGATTCCCTTCTACAACGTGATACCAAGGAGTAACCAAACCGCCAAGCATTCCTTGAACAATTTGGTCTACCTGAACCTTAGTATTCGCAGACAGGAAGCTCGTAATCGGCGCTGCATTTAAGGACTGCCAAGTCGCAAAATCACATATTCCTGTTGCCTGAATCCCTTTATTTGTTTGATAGCTCTTCAGTGCCTTTTCCGTCATCGGACCAAAGTCCCCGTCATCAGCAATATTCTGCCCGTTCGCGTTCAACGCTTTTTGCATTGTAGCTACATCACTGCCAAAATCACCATTTTGAAGGGGGCGATTAAACAACTGGTCATCCCCCACCCGCCAATTGGAGAAAAGGGGCACGTTCGTATAGAATTGATTCTGTTCTGCAGTCCCAGTGGCACCGTTCAAATAGAAAGCAGGTTCCTTAGTGGACACTGGCGCTGCAACGACATTTGCGGGCGTAAACTGCGTGTAGCTCGCAGTTTTGCCTCCAGTCTGCTGAACCAATTCGTCCATTTTGGCTGCGATGGAGGAAGACCAGTCGTGATCGGTTGCGTAATTTTGATTCATCCCATCTAAAGTAGGAGAATTAAAGAACAAGCTTGCACCCGGATCTAGATAATTATTTCTCACTTCCCAAGCCTGAAAAAGAATTGCATATTCCTCTGATGGGAACATGCCAGCGTCGCTGCCAGGTGACGAATCGTACGCGCCATATCCAAATAAGTTATTCTTATTCTGTGCAATCGAGCTTCTTCCCCACGCACTCTCAATAATCGAATGCCCCACTAGATAGACTGCGTTCACACCATATGTATTTTGTGCAGCGATATAGGAACTTCCAAGTCCGGCAAGCGGTGAGTTGTTGTCTGTTAACCATTTATTTATCACGCTCGCCGTAACTGAATTTGGCGCCGGACTGCGCAAATCTACTGTCCGGAACGGGTTCTCAAAATCTCCTGCAAACGTTCCAAGATAATGATTCCCAGACTCGGATAGCTCATAAAATTGGCTCAGGTATGGCGACTGCCCCGCCATCGAATCAAGAGCGACGTAAATGGCCTTTGGTTTCGCAAAGGATGGCTTCGTGCTGCCCATTTGCCCATCCAAAGTGCTGACAAAGTTTCCGCCGTTATCTATGTAATAGTAGTTTTGAGGATACTTAACAACGGACTGTGTCTCCAAATCAACGACATACCCGAGTGAATTATCACCAATCGCCTTTTCCGCATTTGAAAGAGAGGTATACTCTGTCGGAGAGGAAGTTGGGCTTTGAAACTCAGCATAATCCGGCTCACTGTAAATGACCGATCCTTGGCTGTTTTTAACTATCCCACCTGGGCTTTTTAGTAATGACGCCTTCGCATCTTCTTCTGATTGAAATGCACCTAACTTTGTACCAGATTTTGCATAAGACGTAAACATGTTTACATTCGTTGTCAATGTAAGTGTCGTTCCATCCCAAGATACTTCAATTCCCAAACGGGAAAGCACATTTTGTAAGACAGATAGCGGCATATATTCGGACGAAGACGGAGTACCCGGTACCCTGTATGAAATCCCAGTTGTGTGAGCAACCGTAGTATCATTTACAGCTAATACTTGCTTCCCAGTACTAGATTTTATCGCTGATAAGTCAACTGGCACACTTGGACTCGGCCAAAATCGAAGTTCTTTTCCATCCCACTTACTCACAACAGACAGGGACTCAAGATTCTTCATTAGATACCATATCGGTATATAAGGCATGCCTTGATGGTAAAGAGCCTTCGCAACAGATACCGCTTTCCCATTTATCACAAACTTGAGTTGTGATACAGAATATGCAGGCGTTTTTACTGCTCCATATGCTGTACCCAATGCCCCAACGACGGATGCTGTCAAACCAAATATTCCTGTAGTGGTAAGAAGCGCCATTTGTTTTATCTTTTTCAAATTTCTAATCCCCTCCCCTTTATAGGTAATATTTTAATATAGCCAATAGAAAAGGGGAGAGATGAGCACAAAAATCTCGTTGCTTTCAACAAGGATGCCTTTAGTATAAAGGTTTCGTAGAAGGAATTTCAAAATCAAGATTGGGGCATTGTCGAAGTGCACATATTCCCCAAGGATAAATGCCGCTCGGGGTTGTGTGATAGATTGTTTTCATGGGTGTTATAAAACTACTGATTGCAACTATCTTTTTGCACCTGCAGCACCATACTATCGGACTGTCTGAAGGCCTATATCGATAGTCGTCCATCTGCACCTGCTCCAATTTTTGATTCTGGAATTGCAACTGCACATTCCAATCATGTCTCCTTCCATATCTAGGAATTAAATAGCTTCAACAACTAGGGTCGAAGAATGTCTTATATTTAGATTAATTTTTTCTATTCGACATAATCTTTCAAAATCCCTATCGTAATATGACACATTTCTACATATAGGCTGAAAATTCCGGGAGCCTTTGAATGTATTTGGGGATGTGCATTAGAGATGTACATTGTTAATCAGGCATTCCACAAGAAGGGTCAAAATGAGGTTAGTCTTTTAAGTAGACAGAACGAGTTTGGACGGGCACTATAAAATCAGTCTAAATTCGAGGTGTTTAGTAATGGGAGAATCTCGGCAACGGTATAGTTTGGAGTTTAAGAAGCAGGCC
>JAKADF010000356.1 GCA_021820805.1 Bacillota bacterium | reverse complement strand
GGTGTTTTGAAAAAGTCAAGAGCTTCTTTCTATTTTCGTAAAGTTTTTAATGCGGACGAATTCCAAATTCATACAGCAACTGCATAACGCATGAAATTATAAAATGCTGATTTCATATATTTCTGGTTGTGCGGCAGTGTTAGTAATGGGAAATTTCCATGTTACAATAAGTAAGTCATGAATGATGCACAAGGAGATGAAGACGTTGAAGGCGGTTTTAATGTCCGATTTTGGCTCAACTGATGTTTTATACATTGGAGAAGCCAGCACCCCGAAGGTAAAACCTGGTGAAGTTTTAGTTCGTGTAAAAGCAGCGGCGCTCAATCGGGCTGACCTCCTGCAACGCAGAGGAATGTATCCTCCGCCAAAAGGAGCCTCTGAAATTCTTGGCCTTGAAATGGCTGGCGATATTGTGGAGTTAGGGGAAGGTGTCACAGGCCTTTCTGTCGGTGACAGAGTATGTTCCTTGTTACCTGGCGGGGGTTATGCACAGTACGCGGTGATTCCGGAAGGAATGGCAATGAAGTTACCTGACACATTGTCATTTGAAGAAGGTGCAGCCATTCCGGAAGCATTCCTAACGGCTTATTTGAACTTATTTGTTGTGGGTGGTTTGGCGCCAGGTAAAACTGTGCTTGTTCATGCAGGTGCAAGCGGAGTTGGCACATCGGCTATCCAGTTGATTCGCGAAGCAGGTGCGACATCGATTATCACGGCCGGATCTGCAAAGAAAATTGAATGCTGTCTATCCCTCGGCGCAAAAGCTGGTTGGAACTATCACCAGGGCGACTTTCTGCCATTTGTAAAAGAGCAGACGAACGGTTCCGGTGTAGATTTGATATTAGATTTTGTAGGTGAACCGTATTTTGAACAAAACATCAATTCGCTGTCCGTCGATGGAAGGCTTGTTATTGTCGGAACGATGGGCGGGGTTGATGTGAAAAGTTTGAACCTTGTTTATTTGTTAAAAAATCGCTTGCAGATACTTGGCACTGCACTTCGGTCGAGGTCTGTCTCTGATAAGATACAGCTTACACAAGCTCTGATGACTTTTGCGGGGTCTCATTTTGCAGCGAGACGAATTTTGCCCGTTATTGATTCTGTGTTCGACTGGAAAGATGTAGCCATTGCACACGAACGTATGGAATCGAACCAAAATACGGGGAAGATTGTCCTTCGTATTGGAGGAATACCAGATTGAAAACATGGATAGCAGTAACGATTACACTGATTTTTTGGTCCTCAGCTTTTGCAGGAATTCGTGAAGGTTTGATTGGAGGATACTCCCCAGGACATCTTGTTCTCATTCGGTTCTTAAGTGCTTCCCTTGTTTTCATTCTCTACGCATTATGGCCGAAAAGCAAAATCCATTTACCAAAGAAAAAAGATATACTGCCAATTCTTGTGCTTGGATGGATCGGGATTAGTATCTATCATATCTCTTTAACATTTGGCGAAGAAACTGTCGAGGCTGGCACAGCAAGTTTGATTATTGCGGCAGCACCGGCTTTTACTGCACTCATTGCGACTTTTGTCTTGAAGGAGCGGCTTAGGCCAATCGGCTGGGTTGGCATTCTCATTGGATTTCTCGGAATTGCGCTTATTACCTTTGGCACAAGCGGATCGTTCGGAATATCCAAGAATGCGCTTCTCGTCTTGTTGTCTGCGGTTGCCACTGCTGTCTTCTTTGTCTATGAAAAGCCTTTATTTAAAAAGTATAACGCGATTGAGCTTACAGCGTTTTTCACGTGGGCGGGGACTCTTCCCATGCTTATATTTCTGCCGGGTCTTGTACACCAAATGCATACAGCAACACTCGAATCAACATTATCAGGTATTTACATCGGCGTATGTCCTGCTGCTATTGCGTACGTAGCTTGGGCAATTGCCCTATCGAGCGGGCAGGCAAGCACCATTACGAGCACGTTGTACATCAACCCCGTACTCGCAATCTTCATCGCGTGGATTTGGCTTGGCGAATTGCCCACTTTCTTGTCTATTTTTGGCGGCGTCGTTGCAATCTTTGGAGTCGTCATTGTAAAAGTGTGGGGAAGCGGAAGCGGCAAAAGGAAAGCACAGGTTGAAAGGAATACTCAAGTCGCAGGATAACTGCGAGGCAATATTAGGGCCATTCAGACCAAGGCCAAGCCAAGGTTCGAGACTGCAGGCTTGCAGCCCGGACTGAATTTGGTGCATGGTCCGTGAGACGTGGGATTGTTGGCTTGGGCAGGACTAGCGAGTTGAGGGATTGCTAGTTTCTCCCGCGTTATGTTAAACCAACATGGTGTATCAGCACAAGTGACAAATAGAAAATGAACACTCCAATTATGACTGTCAGAGCGGCTTTTTTATCCCGTGATTCTCGAATAATAGGCATTAGGCTTGATGTTGATATAAACAGAAATGTACCAGTAGCAAGTGCCATGATTACGTTTAGCAGATAGGTGTCAATGGTACCGAAAAGCAACGTGACTCCGGCACCAACCATCGTTGAAACGGCAAGCCAAAAAGCGGATAAGAATGCCTGCTTGCGCGAGTCGGTTGCAGCAAGGCTAATTGTAGCCATAGTAAAACCTTCAGGAAGTTTGTGCATTGCGATAGCGACGAACATCAAAATCCCGGCAGCCTCATTAATAGAAAACGACCCTGCAATAATGACTCCATCCATGAATGTATGTATTAGAAGTGCAATAAGTGCGGCGGAGCTCCCAGACTTAGAAATTGTTCCATGATTGTGAAAATCCGTATGAGTATGGACATGAGTATGAATGTGTTCGTGAGTGTGGGGATGCGCGTATGCTTGAATCTGAGTCTGAGCCTGACCCTGGGATAGACCTTGGGCTGTACCTTGGAACTGGTTTTGAGCCATTCCTTGGCTGGAATTGCTCTGTATGGATCCGCGTTTTTGAGCTACTTCCATAATAAGAACGGCTAAATAGCCGATAACAATATAAAGCGGTGCACTTGCAGGGAGGCTATTCATCGAATCAGGCAGTCTATCGAGCAGAGTAGCACCAAGCAAAAATCCTGCACCGAGTGCAGTAACGTGTATAAATTGGCGTTCCGAAAGTCTTTTCATTATTGTAAAACTTCCGCCAATCATATCTGCAATTGATGCAATAAAACAAAGACTTAATGCGAGCCAGGAAAACTGCACACGAATACCTCCATACCGTTGTAGAAAATGGTTTTCTACAACGGTAATTACTCTACAAATCGAATTGACGTCTGTCAACCTTTTTATAATGAATATTGTTCACAGTTTGGCAACTTTGTGTCCAAAAAAATCCCCAGGTAGCGTATGATATGCAGTACGAGGAAAATCGAATTGTTATAGGGAGTGAGGGTACACAAAATGCGTCTTTCAGAAGAAGAAATCGCAGAGCGCCTAGTGGAGGTGCCGGATTGGGCCTTGGAGGATAAGCGGATCCGTCGCAGATATAAATTTTCATCCTTTAAAGATGCTATTGCATTTGTCAACCAAGTTGCAGATTCAGCAGAGCGAAGAAACCACCATCCCTTCATCTCGATAGATTTTAAGTTCGTCACCTTAGAGCTGACTTCATGGCACGCAGGCGGACTTACAGAAACCGATTTTGAAGAAGCACAAGAGTTTGATAGTTTATACAATGGACACATACGGGATAAGGCTTAACAGGGAAGTTCGATATGGGCAAGGGTTGGACAATGTGGCAGGGGGTCAGGGTCCACATTAAGAGACATCAGGGTAGATACAAAGGAGCGAATTATTATGCCCCATGGAATATCGTGGGTGGTTATAGGTGTCCTCGTGGTATGGTCTATCTATAGACGAATTCGACGTACAATTGGTTTTCAACCGCTGCGAACCAAACGGTTCATATTCCGAGTGGTTCTGTTTCTTGTTGTCGGCGTCTTATATCTGGTTGGGACGGCTCTTCATCCGACATATGTTTTATATGCTTTGATTGGCCTCGTGATTGGCTGTATACTTACATATTTCGCGATACGCACGACAGAATTTGAGCAAAGAGAAAATGGATGGTATTACCGCCCGAATATTTGGATAGGCACGGCTCTAATCGTGTTCTTTCTTGGTCGCTTAATATATCGGGGATTTGAGATTAGTAAACAGATTCAAACAGGTACGGTAAGCCAGCATGTGGGCGGTCAACCCCTTAGTTACTCCGGTGACCCGCTCACAGCCTCCTTCTTGTTTGCTTTGATTGCCTATTACGTGGGGTATTCCATTTTTCTCATTCGTAGTGGGCGGAAGCGGCAGATGAGCTAGCCGGCTAGACTGGACCGGGGTAGGTTCGGTGGAGAAGATGGAGATTGGGGGGGAGTTTTCGCGTGGGTTTCAGCCCGGGCGAATAGGCCCCGAAATGGTAGCAAAGGGGCCGTGGGCGTCATGCGGCCCGGGCAAATAGGCCCCGAA
>JAKADF010000355.1 GCA_021820805.1 Bacillota bacterium | reverse complement strand
TTTTATGTTTCGCGGGAGCATCATTAATAAGATAACGTACTTGGAAGTTGTCTGTTCCATCTAAAATTAAGTCCACGTCTGACAAGAGGGATTCTGCGTTCTGCCAAGTAAGATCTGTGATGACTGCTTCAATTTGAATGCTGGAATTTGCTCGAGACAGCTTTTCCTTTGCCGCAACAGCCTTGGGCATGCCATTTATCGCATCCTCTTCATCGTATAACGATTGACGCTGCAAATTCGAAGGTTCTATTATGTCACGGTCAATTAAGCGAATGAACCCAACACCTGCACGTACAAATTGAGTTGCAAGAACGGTTCCAAGTGCCCCCACTCCTACAATTGCAATTCGCGATTTTAGGAGCAGCCTTTGACCTTCCTCACCAATCCCGCGAAACAGCACCTGGCGTGAATAGCGTTCCGTCAGCAAACTTTTCATGCTCTTTTGTATTCCTTCAGTCATCTCAAACCACCTGCGCATTCTGTACAAATATCCGCTTTATTGTACTATCAATTTTCACATTCGTCATTCTGGCCTTTCATCTTGACGTATTTCGTACAACATGGTAGCCTTGGGCCAACAAGTGAAAAACGAGACAGATTTATCTGGTCACGTTTGCTGGGTAAAAAATGGATTCCCGCCGTACCTTCTCTTTGAGGTACGGTTTTTTATTTAGACAAGAAAGAGGTGTATTCATGGCTGCGGTGCTCTGTGTCATCAGTGACCGGCAGAACTTAAAAATCCCTCTATCAGAGGCACTCTGCCAAGCGGCAAAAGGCGGAGCAGACGTAATTCAAATTCGCGACAAGAAATTGCCTGCATCTGAAATCTTTGCAATCTGCTCTTCTTTATGGTCAAAAATCGAAAACTTGCAGCATGCACCTGAATTATTTGTGAACGATCGCGTTGACATTGCCATTGCATCCCACCTAGGCGGGGTACATTTGGCTGCGAAGTCCCTTCCTATTCGAGTCGCTAAATCTGTCCTTAGAGAGGCGAATTGGCAAGGCACGGTTGGTGTATCTGTTCACAGTTTAGATGAAGCTGTCACTGCTGAGGAGCATGGGGCCGATTACATAACCTATGGTCATATTTTTGCAAGCGAATCGCACAGAGGAGAACCGCCAAGAGGTTTATCAGCCTTAGCGCGAATTGTTGATGCCGTGAATATACCAGTTATCGCCATCGGCGGAATTCAAGTTCAAAATATCGGCCCAGTACTTAGCACGGGCTGCAGCGGTGTTGCCGTCATCGGCGCAGTCATGCATCAGGACTACCCATATGATGCCGTACAAAAATTGAAAGAGCAAATCTATAAATCTACAACAAAACCAAAATTTCTTTTCCCTACTGGAGGAAGAACCCATGCAAAATCTATATGACGTAATCGTTATAGGCGGCGGGGCCATCGGTTCCGCAATTGCTTGGCGTCTTGGACAATCTGGCCAAAAAACATTATTGCTTGAACGTGGGCAACTGGGCGGCGAAGCATCGAGCGCGGCAGCCGGCATGTTGGGCGCTCAACTCGAGGTAAACAGCCCCGGTCCATTCTTTCATCTTTGTTTAGAAAGCCGCTCTTTATATCGTTCTTTCGCAAGTGAACTGTATGAAGAAACAGGCATAGACGTTCAATACAATGAAAACGGCATTTTGCGCATCGCAGCTTCAGAAGATGAAGCAGAGACACTTAAGTCTTGTATGAAATGGCAGAAAGAAGCTGGCGGGCAGGCACAGTGGCTAAACGAGAGTGAAGCAATTGAATTCGAGCCTGCTGTATCCGCAAAATTCGGCGCACTTTTTCTCCCTCAAGACGGCAACATTATGGCACCTCTCGTATCTCGTGCGCTCGGTGCTGCTGCTATGAAGCGTGCTACTGTAATTGAAGGTGCAGATGTTACAAACATTCGACTAAAGGATGACCACGTAGAAGTTCTGACACCAAGCGCTCTGTATGCTGCTGAAAAAGTCGTGGTTGCAGCAGGTGCTTGGGCAGACAAGGTACTTGAAACTGCAGGTGCAACATTTGGGATTTCACCCGTAAAAGGTCAAATGTTCTCTATGCGCCCAACCGGCCAAGTAAAGTTAACACGAACCATATTTCGAGATCACGCTTACCTTGTTCCTAAACGTGATGGAACAATTGTTGTTGGCGCAACAGAAGAGCACCAAGCTGGATACAACCGCCACGTGACAGTTGATGCACTTGCTGCCCTGTTTTCCGCTGCACGTACGATAGCTCCAGGACTTAAAGATGCAAAATTTGAACGTGCTTGGATTGGACTCAGGCCAAAATCTAAGTCAGGCTTACCTGCGATTGGGCCTGTATCATGTAACTCACGTTTACATGTTGCTGTTGGTCATTTTCGTAATGGTATTCTTCTGACCCCGCTTACAGCAAAAATGGTGACCGCTCATATAAACAACGAACCAATCAGCGATTTATGGTCCCATTTTGTCCCAAACGGATCGGAAAAGGAGTTATCGAACGAAGTGGAGGCATTACTTAAATGAACGTTTTCGTGAACGGAGATAATCACGAAGTTACTGAAGGGACAACTGTATATCAATTACTGGTGAATTTTGAATTAACGAATGAACGTGTTGCTGTTGAACGCAATGGTGAAATCATCAAAAAAAATGAATATGCGTCAACCGTTCTTTCAGATGGAGACGTATTAGAAGTAGTTCGATTCGTTGGCGGCGGTTGATGTTTAGACACTAATCTAGTTTGACATTCAGACTTTGAAATTGATTAAAAGGGGATGCAAGAATGGTTGATAACCTTGTAATTGCAGGGCGAGAGTTTCGATCTCGACTAATGATTGGGACTGGAAAATACAAAACCTTTCCAGAGATGAAAGAAGCACTTGATGCATCAGGTGCAGAGATTGTCACAGTTGCGGTTAGACGGGTCAATTTAAATCGCAAAGAGGAATCATTACTCGATTATATAGACTTAGATAAGTACTTCCTTCTACCAAATACAGCCGGGTGTCAAACGGTTGAAGAGGCTGTACGAACTGCTCGATTAGCAAAGGAAGCTGGGCTGTCTAATTGGGTGAAACTTGAAATCATTCCTGCAGATGGAACGCTGCTCCCAGATCCTGTAGCCACCATCGAAGCAGCTAAGATTTTGGTCGAAGAAGGGTTTGTTGTTTTACCCTATACAACTGACGACCATACCGTTGCAAGACGCCTGTTAGAAGCAGGGTGCGCCACAATCATGCCGCTCGGTTCTGCAATCGGTACGGGCCTTGGCTTACCGAACCCAGAACGGTTAAGACGAGTAATGGACGTCGTTAATGGTGCTGTACCAGTGGTTGTAGATGCAGGCATAGGGGCCCCTTCTGATGCATCTTTAGCTATGGAACTTGGTGCAGATGCTGTTCTCGTTAACTCTGCAATCGCAAAATCTGAAAATCCTGTGCAAATGGCAAGAGCGATTTCACTTGGGGTTGAAGCTGGACGACTCGCTTATCGCGCTGGCCGTATTCCAAAGTCAGAAACTGCTGCCCCATCGAGCCCTACACTTGGTTTAATTGGAAAGTAATCTTATAAAGGAATCTTATAAAGGAGAGATACCCCAAACAGGTGGCAAGCTCTCCTTTATAAGACCCGCCAAAAATACCTCAGCTGGTGGAGATTCCTTTTACTAATAAAAATTTTCCTCCTTACCAGGTGGTATCGACTTCCCTCTGCCAAGTATCCAAGCAATTGGGGCACAGAACGTCTTTGACGTCTTGAACCTCAACTTCCTGGCCACAAATGGAACACTGTTCTTGACGTTCTTCCATACAAATCACCCCTTCTTGAATATGAAAGCTATTTTAACCTCTTTACCCTTTAAGTTCAATATAAATTTCGTAATATTTTGACATGACTGTGAACATACGTATCATCTTTACCAGGATGCGAATTTTCCGCTGGCAAGGTATGATAGTTACGGTACTACACGTTTACTTTACACGAAACGTCGATGATTGATACAAATTCGCAGTTCAAGGCGTGGAGGCATACATATGGATACAAAAGACATCCAGCTTTTCTTAGCCATCGCCCGTATTGGTTCTATCTCCAAAACGGCAGAACAACTTTTTATGTCCCAGTCCACGGTAACAACCCGTTTGCAGCGGTTAGAGCGTGAACTTGGATATCCGCTGTTTGACAGGATGCCAAACGGCGTTCACCTTACCCTTGATGGGCAGCGCCTTATACCGCTAGCAGAACGTATGGTTACGCTTGAAGAGCAAATGATTACACCAGATAAAGAAAACTTACCAATTCTTCGGGTAATGTCTGGACGTGCATTCGTTTCTACAGACGTCCATGCCTGCCTTACCCGCATACTTAGAAAGACAAACGTCCATTTACGAGTTAGTATGGGAATGTATGAAGATATGACAGATGCTTTACTCGCTCGTCAAGT
>JAKADF010000354.1 GCA_021820805.1 Bacillota bacterium | reverse complement strand
CAACTGAAACACGTCCTTAAAATCGGTGAAGCATTCCTGATATATCCAGTAGAAGTAATCCTCCGCAGTGTGTCCTTCATGAAATACTTCAAGATCGTCACCTTCCATAAAATTATCTCAACTGACGCTGGCAGTACTGAGTCATTAGTAGAGAGCTCCGTGTTATGCCCCGCAACGGAAACCGGAGTATATGTTTCAGTATATGTCTCTAACTGTACAGCAGGATGACGAAGTGCATATAACTAGTTCTCTAATGCAATCTCCAAGGCTGTGAGTACTTTTGCAGTTACATAAAAAGCGACTTCTTAGGTTCAAGCCCCCGTCCAATAAATTATGCTTCATTGGAGTACGTATTTAGTCTCGAATGGTGCCCGACCTCAATTATTGAAAATCTCTCATTATTTACGAACAATTGGGAGTGATACCTCATATTGAACCACAATTATGAAGTAAACTCGCTAAATTTTCTTATTGACGTACTCGTTTAGGTTGCTCAATAATACAAATATAGTAAGTCTTCAGAAATTAACCAATTAACCAATAATTTGCTAAGGGGGATCGTGGATTATTTGTATATGGTATCTGCTAGAATGTTAAGTTAACTCGATTGGAGAGTGAAAACGATGTCAACAATTCCGAATAAGCGTTGGGTACGAATCATTCCCATCGCTCTCCTGATGTACACCATTGCATTCATTGATCGTAACAACGTTAGTTTTGGATTCTCTGGCATGGAAAAGACACTCGGATTTGGTGCCACAATATCCGGCTTAGTTGGCGGTATTTTCTTCATTGGTTATCTATTTTTGCAAATACCTGGCGGACATATTGCGGCAAAGTTTAGTGCAAAAAAGTTTGTCTTTTGGACACTGATTATTTGGGGAATTACAGCGTTCTGTACTGGTTTTGTGCAAAATCTCGGTGAGCTTTTGACATTACGGTTCTTGCTAGGTGTGTGCGAAGGCGGTGTGTGGCCGGCTACACTCATTTTGTTAAGTAAATGGTTCCCGTTGAACGAGCGGGCAAGAGCTAACTCTTATTGGATGATGTGTATTCCGTTAGCTTCGATTATTATGTCACCCCTGTCCGGATGGATTTTACATGTATCAAACTGGCGTTATTTGTTCTTTATTGAAGGCGCTTTCCCATGGGTTTGGGCAATCCTCTGGTGGGTTTTTGTGGATGATGATCCAACCAAGGCGAAGTGGGTTTCACAAGAGGAAAGAAGCTACATTTTAACTTCGCTTGAGCTAGATCGGAAAGATGTAGGTACGGAAAAATCGAGTTACAAACAGGCTTTCAGCGATAAAAGAATTTGGATTTTAGTCGCATTTTATTTCTTTATGCAGATTGGTTTTTATGGCTTTAGTCTCTGGCTACCAACACTGGTAAAACAAATTTCCCATAGTGGTAACCTTGGAACAGGGTTCCTATCGGCACTACCTTGGATAGCGGCCTTGATTGGGTTGTATGTGACCTCCAATCACTCCGATAAGACTGGAGAACGGAAAAAGCATGCCGCAGTCGTGGTGTTTTTCGGAGCAATATGTCTGTTTGTTTCAACGCTGTTTGGCAGCTCACATGCATTATGGGCCATGATTTTCGTCATTTTGGCTGAAGGATTTATGTTTGCGTATAACGGTGTTTTCTGGGCGATTCCACCACTCATTTTGCCAACGGAAACACTCGGTGGTGCAATGGGCTTGATTAACGGCATTGGTAATTTGGGTGGATTCTTCGGTCCGTTTATCGTCGGCGCATTGATTCAATCTTCAGGCGGAAGCATGTATGCCGGAATGATTTTCTTGACGATTGTCTTATTCATCGCATCCGGGACGATATTAACCGTGAAGGTCCAGCAGAAACAAGGATCTCTCTCAAATGTCCAGGCAACAAATATTTCTTCCTGATTAGAAAGAGCATAATGTAAGCATTGGATGTTCTATTAGTCAATTGAATCTTAAATGAGAAGAGACTACTTCACCTTGGGCGAAGCGGTCTCTCTCTGTAAGTCGTCAATTATACGGTTGAAATCTTTTAATTTCTTCCGGCACGTTCACTCATTACAAGACTTATAGATCGCGTCCAGAAAGCACTCAATATGGCAACGAAGGGCAGACCAGGCTCTTTGAGGTCTTGCCCCTTACATTCCTGTCGACTCTTTTACAATACGCCTAAGCTTTATTGATAAAAATGAAACGATTCGACATTACAGCCAACCCGTCAATCTAGGCATTATACCCGGTGCAAAGTATTAGGAACATTTCTGCTCGGCTCACCCACCGCAGCCTTTAATATATCCTGAATTGCCTCTGATGGAGTTATATTTGGCTTTCCAATGTCAATTCGAGGAATTGCCAGCGGATCAGTCCGAGGTGTTACATCTCCTGATGCTGTTGTAAACAAATATCTGTATCCTGCTTCCTCCGCTGCAAGAGTTGCCGCATGTGTTCCCCATCCATATGGCCACGCGAATTCAGTTACAGGTACGCCAAGATGGGTTTCTAATTCATATTTGGCTTTTTTGAAATCGAGAAAGTCACGTTTAAAATAATGATTCCATGTCTCCTTCTTCCCATCTACCACTATTGGAGTATCAAACACAGGAGTCTCTTTACCATTGACTGGGACTTCATAATGCGAATTATACGTATGACACGCAATGGTCATTCCTTCCTGCTTCATGGCCTCTAGCTCGCCCCATGATAAGAATCCAGGTGCGTTAGTATCCTGCCTGAAAACGATGTCAAAGAACGTTCCGGTCATATGGTGTTTAAGCAAAATTGGAAGAGCGTGGGTATACATGCTTCGATACCCGTCATCGAAAGTCAGTAAAACGGCATTGTCAGGAATAGAGTTTTGATGATTTAACCAACCTATAAACCTCCTGTTGGAGATAACGTTAAAATAATTTGCTTGAATTGCACTCAAATCCTCATTAAAGAGTTGCGCAGACATGTCCCAAGGCGAAAGTAGTTTAGATGACATATCATGAAACGTAACAATAACGACTCGATTAGTATAGTACACATTGGGCTGCAAATTACCTTTATGAATTACCGCGTTTTTGGAACTCAATGGTTTACTGCTACGTGTCGCATTCAATTCCAACTTTTTAGCCGCATGATCATTATTATGTCCCTTTTGTTGTGTGGTTAAAGTAATTGGAGTATTTTTAGTAGAATTTAATGTTTGATGATTCGCATACCACGTATATCCTCCGATAGCAGCAATGGATAAAACAGAAGCTGCTGTAATTAAACCTGTTTTCCGCTTCATGACGTCCTCCGCAAAAAAGTTACTTTACAATAGTGGTTTTTATAGCTTACCGTTTTAAGTAGAGCCTTAGTATAGATCGTGTTACCCATATCGGCAATGGTTCTGGGGTTCCTTTTTTAATGAAATTCAGCCAATTCAATATTTGCTTACATAGCTTCAAAAGTAAGTCTTCATCACATTCCCTAATTCAGTTCTTAAACACTTATCTTTTTGCACCGTCATGCTTGTCCCAAATCCAACGGTTAATTCGACTCTACGGTAAAAGGACAAGTTCCATAGCTTGAGGTTTTTTTAACGAAATTTTGAAGGTTCATATTTAAATTATTTATGTGACCTATGAGGAAGCTTTAACAAGGCAGGTGTGTTTATGACACTTATATTGGCTACTTTTACAGTTATGGTTGTATCATTTGCCTTGAACCTCAAATTAATAAACTGACTAAAAACTAATGGCAAAAATGAGCGTGTACCATCCGTAGTGCTCAGATAATCCCGCCTAATAAACTAACTTAAGCAATTTAGTGAACGAAGTATTTTATGTGCAGGATTCGTAGACGTTTAAGGAGGCACTTCCTTAATGAAGCGATTGTTTATATTGCTCTTGCGGTTACCACCACTGCATCTGTAACTGTTCCGAATGGAGCCTTACTATCCAACCAACTCCATCAGAAATTTGTATTATGTGGACTAGCTGCATCACAAAATTGGTCAGGTTATATTGATAAAGCAAACCAAAACCCATATACGGAGATTACCGGCAGTTGGACGGTGCCAAGCATACCAACATCAAATTATGCCACTTGCGGACGCGGGAAAGGTAACCTTTAGTAGTGCTACCGAAAACAATGGACCAGTTTCTCAAGAGAATTCCTCAGCCCTTAAAACTGTTAATTGATTCTCCGTATGGAGAGGTCGTCGTTCCTACAAAGCTGTATGATAAAGGAATTCCATTTTCGGCTTTACCGGAATCCCAACTAAATGTTCCTGGAAATATTCAAATTAATCTTTTCTGGACTCAAATGGTTGGCAGTAGACTGTTGAGGTAGTAAATAATTAACTTTACACATCAGAAGACTACAGGTTTAAAAAATGGCTGTCATTGGCTGCCTCATAGTGGGAATTACTGACGGCAGCCTTTTTAGAAGGTCCAT
>JAKADF010000353.1 GCA_021820805.1 Bacillota bacterium | reverse complement strand
AGGTAGACCGCATATATTCAAATCCTTTGACTAACTGGTTCGCCACAACATTTCTATAACAGCTTCGTTAGAAGTGAGCCCACAAACTTCAAGATGTCCTGCTTATGATCCAAAATGTACTTATATCCCATATCAATATTTTTTATCATCGAGTCTCGACCAGACCGCCACGAAGTTCTTTTCAATTTAGGACTAATCCTGTAAATGCTGTCTCCCTTCAAGTCACTGTTGTCTATTGCTTCGTCCTTTAACGTTTCTAATGACCGCTGTAGTACATCAATCATGGTGACTGGATACCAATTCTGGGGTAGTTTCAGCACATTTACGGCAAAAATTTTATCACAACCTGCTTGTCGTAGAATTGTAACTGGAATCTGATTACGAACACCAGCATCCATTGCCGATGGCACAGGGGCGTGAATAAACCTGGAATGGAGCAACCCCCAACAATCTCGCTATACAAGTCCGGATATTGTTTGCATATCCCTGTTTCACCGCATCCTCTTCGTTAGTAAACGCAACAGCATTTGCCGTATATAGATCAGTAGCAACAACGTAAAGTGGCATCTTCAACATGCGATTACGATGAATTCGCCTGATGTAGCGATAAAGTTTCTGCCTCAAAATATACCTTTAGGGACTGGAATATTTCTCCCTTGCCACTGATGTCGAATTTGATTGAACACAGATGACATTAAAGGAAATCCATAATCCAAAAGAAACAACCCAGGAAAATTACGCACAGATTTCCTAAACTTATCAATCGTGTACCCGTGAGCATACATTGACGCAATAAGGGCTCCTGCACTTGTGCCGGCAATCACATCAGGTCTTACACCGATATCTTCCAAAGCAAATAGAATCCCAATGTGAACACTGTCTGCAAGTTCAGCACCGCATAGAACGATACCGATACGACCGTGATTCACTGAATCACCACCATTAGACTCTTTTATCAAAGAATCTATGCGATAACGGAATGTCTCCAGTCGTGTAGTTCATCACTCACTGACAATCGATTAAAGGTGGGATAAGTCGGTGGAAAAGTATTTAATCATGAATGCTGATGATTTTGGATTATCACCGGCGGTGAGTGAAGGTATCATCCAAGCTGTTAGATTCGGCACCATTTCGAGTGTTTCCCTCATGGTAAATATGCCAGGCTTTAAGCATGCAGTTCAACTAGCCCGCCAATATTCAAGCCTCTCCGTAGGGCTACATTTTAACCCAACATATGGCAAGCCAGTATCCCCACCGTCTACCGTTCCTTCACTAATTGACAGCACAGCTTATTTTTCACGCAACACAGATTTATGGGTGGAGGATGATATTGAAACAGAGTTGACAGCACAATGGAAAAAGCTTATTAGGACGGGAATACACCCCTCACATATTGATTCTCATCACCACATTAAAAGGTTTCAAGAAGTGAAGCAAGCAATGGTGTCTCTAGCAATCAACAAAGGTATACCGATGCGGCGTATGACGCCAACAATGGCAGTCCCAAGTACATCGAGTACAGATTACTTAATTTCTGGTGATTACTCCGGTCAAGATGGTCTTACTCGGCTACTAGGACATCTCAAAACGATTGCGTACGGTGTTACGGAATTGGTATGTCATCCAGGACTGGTTGACGAGATCTTAATCAAGACTTCCTCATGGACGTACAGGCGGGAGAACGAACTTCGTGTGTTCTTGGATCACCGTGTGAAACTTGCACTTAAGATGCACCATATCCTTCTAATCGGCTATGATAAATTGAATAAAATTTGTTAAGGTTATCGAATTCAAGTGTGTAATAGCGATTCCAGTGTCGGGCTTACGGTGAGCGGAGACACTAACCAATTATTTCGCTAAAATGGTGTACATCCGAAACTTAGCGTCACATTAACATTAATTGAGTGTTTTATGGTCTATACTTCCAATTCAATAACCGGAAACCAATACCACATGAGGTACCCGTAGTCAACATCTGGTCTGGTCCGTATCGAGGAAATAGTGTTTGCAACATGATGGGCTACTCGTGGACATAAGAAAGTGTTGGACGAGCAGTAGCCGTCTGTCCACATATACCATAAGGATATACACCTTTCGGCGTTACATGGTAAACAGTATTCATTATCTTGGCACCGTCTGAAGGGACCATTTGCCGACATCTCACGCACCACACCAATGGACTCTCGTGTGCCTTACCTCTGTAGTCATTCATTTTCTATCTCCTAACGCAGAAATAAAATAATACTTTTAAATGTTACCTCCTGTCCCGTGTCGATTGTTGTCAAAATCACAGGTCTGAACATTTCGCATATTTTCCAAAGAGAGACTGTTACTGTATATCCTGTTTTGGAGAATGTGATTTAGTAGGTAAATTCTCAAGTAGTTACTGAATGAACGACAGTAAATTGAATTATGTTCGAATAAATCACGTACTGCAGGGAAAGCTTTAGCGTGAATTTATTGCCTGCTCAAAGGAGTCTATGCGTTGATCAACCAAATCGTTCTATGGTCAGTATTAGTAGTTCCTTGGTTATCAGTATTCGTAATGCCAAAAAGTTCATTCAAGCGTTACATGCCAGTAGCTGTCTTCGCTTCACTACTGGTTACACTATACTGCGAACTTGCCGACACGTTCTCTTGGTGGGTTATTAAACAAACACTTTTCCCGTCGTTTACTGTGTTCGTCCCCTTTGTATTTGGGCTCTTTTTCGTTGGGACCCTTTGGATCTTCCATTTTACGTTCCACCGTTTTTGGTTGTATTTACTCACCAACATCGTTATCGATGCAGTGTTTGCATTTCCGGGAAACGCCTTATTCCAAAATATCGGTCTCTATCAACTCATTACTCATACAAGTTGGCACATATTCTTCACGTTTGTTGCCCTGTCGATTGTGATATATGGATATCAATTGTGGCAAGAAAAGGAGTTGAGGGATGAACCTGGACCGACAGCTGCCGTTTAACTGAACAAGAGAGTCCGATACAACCAAGGTTGGACATAGCAATTTTGAACCCTTCCCCTTCAAAACGAGGGCACTGAAAAAGTTCCTCTGATTGAGCAAAAGGCACAATTCCTCAAGAAATTGATGAGGTTGTGCCTTTTTTCTATATAATTGAAGCATAATTGAGAAAAGGGTGAGTCCTCTGATTCGACAGCAGCAATCTCTAATTTTGAGCCCTTACATCGAACTATATGATTTAATCATTCCCAAGGATAATATGTTGCGTCAGATTAATGAACTGGTGGACTTCTCATTTGTTTATGAAAAGTTGAAAGAGCACTATTGTCTAGATAACGGCCGAAATGCCATTGATCCGATTCGAATGTTCAAGTACTTGCTCTTGAAAGCGATTTTTGAGTTGTCCGACGTAGACATCGTCGAACGCTCCAAATATGACATGTCCTTTAAATACTTCCTTCACATGGCACCGGAAGACCTGGTGATTGAACCGAGTACCTTAACCAAGTTTCGAAAGCTACGGTTAAAAGACACCAACCTTCTAGATATGTTAATCGATAAGACCGTCGAAATAGCCATTCAAAAAGGGATTATCAAAAGTAGAGCAATTATCGTCGATGCAACCCATACGAAGGCACGCTACAACCAGAAAGCCCCAAGAGAAATTCTCATGGATCGCTCCCGGAAGTTGCGAAAAGCGGTCTATAGGGCTGATGAATCCCTGAAAGCAAAGTTTCCAGCGAAAAATACCACCGATGTGCTGGAGAACGAAATCGCCTACTGTCAAAGACTCATCGCCGTGCTTGAATCAGAAAGAGGTGTCTGTCAGCTTCCTAAAGTTCAAGAACCACTTAATCTATTGAAAGAAACGGTTGCGGATGACTTGGAGCAACTACGAATCTCAAAGGACCAGGATGCTAGGGTGGGCCACAAGAGCGCCGATTCCTCGTTCTTTGGATACAAAACTCATATTGCCATGACTGAGGAGAGATTGATTACAGCAGCTGTTGTCACGACAGGTGAAAAGAATGACGGTAAACAACTACAAAAATTGATTGAAAAAAGCAAGACGGCCGGGGTGGAAGTCAAGACGGTCATCGGAGACACTGCCTACTCGGAAAAAGAAAACATAAAATATAGTCACGACAATGACATTGAATTGGTTGCCAAATTGAATCCAAATATCACATACGGGAGCCGCAAGAAAGAAGGGGAATTTCAATTTAATAAAGATGCAGGCATGTACGTTTGCAAAGCAGGACATATGGCTGTTCGGAAAGCGCGGCAAGGAAAGAAAGGCATCGGTAAAAATCAAAAGGAAACCTACTATTTTGATATAGAAAAGTGCAAGAGATGTCCATTAAGAGATGGTTGCTATACCGCGGGTTCAAATAGCAAAACCTACTCGGTAACCATTAAATCGATCGAACACAGCAAACAGATGACGTTCCAAGAAAGTGAGTATTTCAAAG
>JAKADF010000352.1 GCA_021820805.1 Bacillota bacterium | reverse complement strand
ATTCATGAAAATTTGTGTATACTAATTGTATAACCATTCATTTAGCCGCACCTATATTTTGCACATTTCGTTCTTTCACTATCCATTTTCAGATTACTCAACCAAAACGCACAATTTGCAGATAATCTGCACTTACTCGATTCTGTATGAATATGATGATGAATCCGAGGCCCGTAACCATTTCAAAGAAATGTTTCGAGATATTTGGAAACAATATGATATGGGGGGATGATATGAACCAGGACAATAAATTTCGTTATGTTAACATATGTCGCGTCTCACCATCACAATATGAATTTGCGATTTCACATCCATCAAACTTAGATGAACCCATTGTGATGGTTTATCAATTTAAATCTCAAGCAGCAGCCGAAATTGCAGCTTTACACTACGAAAAACTGGTCGAAAAAGCCTATAACTATGGATTCACACTGAGTGGTTATTATTTGTACGGGCCATCTGGACAGGTTCTTCCAGTTTCCGATGTATTTGATTTGGACATGTCTATTGGACACGTTGAGCAACGTTTGTCATCTGTGCTTGAATCAATAGATATAAGCGAAAACGCTGATGTGCTTTCACCAGTTCAATCTATGTCTTGAAGAAACGGGTTAAGAGCACGTTCTTGTCGCATCGATGTGACCGCCATATGCCCTGGATATAAAATTAGGTCATCAGACAAAGAAAGCAATCTTTTTAATGATTCTTTCATAGAAGCAGGACTCGACAGTGGAAGGTCAGTCCGGCCAATTGTGCCAGCAAACAGTGTATCTCCAGTAAATGCGATTTTCTCGCCAACAAGACATACACTCCCCGGGGAATGACCAGGCGTATGTATAACAGTAAAGGACTCGGTACCGAGATACAGTATGTTACCATCCTCTAAATATCCGTTGGGTGCGGTTAATGGTTCAACTTGCTGCCTGGTCCATGATCTCACTGAATCTTGCATGTGTTGCCAATGCCAAAGGTCATCTTTATGAACATAAGAAGGGACCTTGTAACGCTTACGTACAATATCAACACCCATTACATGATCGAAATGTGCATGTGTGTTCCAATTGGCCACAACCACGAGTCCTTGCGAATCTATGTAGTCAAAGACCTTTTCAAGGTTTATATCACCAGGATCAATAATGACTGCCTTTGCGCCTCTCTCACTAGATTCAGATAGAACATAACAATTGGACTGAACCGGACTTACTACAAAACCCTGAACTTTCAATTTTCGCACCTCCTAAGGAGATTTTCCTAAAACAGCCGCTCGCTGTCGAGGAGTATTGTGACGGGACCATCGTTCTCCAATTGAACATTCATCATAGCGCCAAACACTCCCGTTTCAACGACAAGTGAAAGCCGCCGCAATTCGGCATTAAATGCTTCATATAAAGGTTCTGCTTCATCTGGAGAGGCAGCCGTCATGTAATTTGGGCGACGGCCTTTTCGCACATCTCCGTACAGTGTAAATTGCGATATTGATAGGATTTTACCCTGTGTCTGCAATACATCCAAATTCATCTTCCCTGTCTCATCCTCAAAAATACGCAAATGCGCCGTCTTCTCTGCTAAATATTCTACATCTCTTATAGAATCGCCTGCTTTTACACCAACCAGAAGAACCATCCCATGGTCTATCTCTCCAACGACTTTCCCTTTTACGCTTACACTTGCATGTTTACTGCGTTGAACAACAATTCTCATCAATTACACCTCATTGGACAACTCGCCTTACGCTGTGAATATCCTTTAAACGCTTTAACCGCTCAACAACCGTGCGCAGATGATCTAGATTGCGAATACGTACGCTTAAATGAATATGGGCTATTTTCTTAGAATCTGCTCGTGCACTAACCGCTGTTACATCTGTTTTTGATTCCGACATCGAATTCATAACTTCATTTATCAATCCGCGACGGTCTATTCCTGTAATTTCAAGCTCAACGTGATATGCAGATTCTTTGCTGGTTGCCCACTCCACTTCTATCATGCGAGATCCATCCTGCATGAGATTCTTTACATTGGGGCAGTCTCCAACATGGACTGAAACGCCTCTGCCGCGTGTTACAAAGCCGACAATTTGGTCTCCAGGAACAGGGTTGCAACAGCGTGCAAACCGAATCAGCAAGTTTTCTACACCACGTACTCTAACACCTGTTTCAGTAGGCTTCGCATTTTGCCTTTTTTCAAGATTCAACATGTCAAGCGGTTTGTCAGGATGTTCCTTTTTGTACCGCTCAACGAGGCGAGTCACAATATGGATCGGACTCAATCCACCGTAACCCACCGCGGCAAACATATCGTCTTCCTTAGAAAAATTAAATTTCTGCATGACATCGATAAGTGCAAAAGGCGTTATGACAACATGTGGATCAAATTTCTGACGCAACAGTTCCTTATCAATAAGCTCACGTCCGCGAGCTACATTTTCGTCTCTTTTTTCGCGTTTGTACCATGCACGTATCTTGCTTTTTGCCTGAGAAGATTGGACAATTTTAAGCCAGTCCCTGCTAGGGCCGTAGCTTTGTTTTGATGTCTGAATCTCAACAATGTCACCAGTGCGCAACCGATAATCGAGTGGAACTATTTTACCGTTGATTTTAGCTCCAATACAGCGATTACCAATATCCGTATGGATCCGGTACGCAAAGTCAATTGGAACGGAACCTGCCGGTAGTTCAATTACATCCCCTTTAGGCGTAAAAACAAATACTTCATCAGAGAACAAGTCAAGCTTCAGCGTTTCCATAAACTCTTGTGCGTCTTTAAAGTCTTGCTGCCACTCTAATACTTCGCGAAACCAAGCAAGTTTTTGCGCAAATTTTCCAGCTGGTTTTTGCCCGCCCTCTTTATATACCCAGTGGGCTGCGATACCATATTCAGCAGTTTGATGCATTTCCCATGTACGAATTTGAATTTCGAGCGGTTCTCCTCTTGGGCCAACCACAGTTGTATGCAGACTCTGATACATATTCGCCTTCGGCATTGCTATGTAATCTTTGAACCTTCCGGGCATCGGTTTCCACATTGTATGAACAACCCCGAGAATTGCATAGCAATCTCGAATGCTCTCTACGGTTACTCGAACAGCGAACAAATCATAAATTTCATTAAACTCTTTGTGCTGTGTCGTCATCTTGCGGTAGATACTGTAGATGTGTTTTGCTCGTCCGGAGACTTCTGCTTGCAAACCGAGGCCTGTTAACTTTTGCCGCAGTACATCCATGATTTCATTAATATATATCTCTCGCTCTTGGCGTTTCTGTGCCATTAAATTAACAATCCGATAATATTGCTGGGGATTCAAATAGCGAAGAGCTGTATCCTCCAACTCCCACTTAATTTGATATATTCCTAATCGATGTGCCAAAGGTGCAAATATTTCTAAAGTTTCCCTTGCAGTTCGTAGTTGTTTCGTGGGAGGCATATATTTTAAGGTCCGCATATTATGTAGTCTGTCAGATAACTTAATAATCAAGACTCTGATGTCTTTGGCCATTGCCATAAACATTTTTCGCAGGTTCTCCGCTTGCTGCTCTTCGCGGGAATCAAACTTAATTCTTTTTAATTTTGTTACCCCGTCAACAAGCGCTGCAACTTCTGCTCCAAATTGACGGACAATTTCCTCGTCTGTTACACGCGTATCCTCTACGACATCATGCAAAAGCCCCGCAATAATTGTGGTGGTATCTAACCGTAAGTCTGCTAAAATTCCAGCAACCGCAAGCGGGTGAGTGATATAAGGTTCTCCAGATTGCCGAAACTGCCCTTCATGCGCCTCCATTGCGTACTCATAGGCACGGCGGACAATCAATACGTCTTCAGGCCGGCAATATGTGCCAATCTTTTCACAAAGTGCATCAATAGTCATCCGAAAAACCGCCTTTTAAAATATGTCCAAAGAGGGGTCAGGCTGACTTCTGACCCCTCTAAACATAATTCTAGTACTTGACCAAAGTCCGAATTGGTACACCCTGCAATTTGCTTCTGCCGCCAAGTTCAGTCAGTTCGATAAAGAAAGCAGCACCAACCACAATTCCGCCAAGTTTTTTAACGAGTTCTGTTGTTGCATGAATTGTACCTCCAGTTGCCAGCAAATCATCTGCTACAACCACACGCTGCCCTGGTAAAATCGCATCTTTGTGAATTTCCAAGGTATCCTGTCCATACTCCAAATCATATGTGATAGAGACCGTCTCTGCAGGCAACTTGCCTTTCTTTCGTACTGGCGCAAACCCAACACCAAGCGCATATGACAATGGTGCGCCCACCACATACCCACGGGCTTCTGGTCCGACAATAAGTGCCGCGTTCCAATCGCGTACCGTCTCTGCTAGTTCATCGATTGCAGCTTTGTAAACTTCACCGTTCCCTAAAAGAGGAGTAATATCACGAAATAAAATACCTTGTTTTGGAAAATCCGAAATATCACGAATTAA
>JAKADF010000351.1 GCA_021820805.1 Bacillota bacterium | reverse complement strand
AATGATGTCAGGCCCGGAAAGAATTGTACCGGTACTCTTCGAAAGGGTAACAACAACTACCAATATGCCATCCTGGGACAACAGTTTCCTATCACGTAAAACAATGTTTCCAACGTCACCTACACCTAGCCCGTCAATCATTACAGAACCAGCTGGAATCTTTCCGCCTAAACGAGCCTTTCCGCCTTCGAACTCTACAATATCGCCTAGATCCGTAATAAAAATGTTTTCTGGTTCTACCCCAACTTCAATCGCCAAATTTGCATGCTGACGCTGCATACGGAACTCTCCATGAACCGGTAAAAAGTACTTAGGACGCGTTAAATTCAACATTAATTTTAATTCTTCTTGGCTGCCATGCCCAGAAACGTGAACGCCTTGATAAATAACATAAGCACCTACGCGGAATAACTGGTCAATCGTCCTAGAAATGTATTTTTCATTTCCCGGAATCGGATGGCTTGAAAAAACAACTGTATCTCCAGGTACAATTTCAATTTTACGATGTGCAGAACGAGCCATTCTTGTCAAAGCCGACATTGGCTCTCCTTGACTTCCAGTTGATAAAATGAGCAACTTATTGGCTTCTAACTTTCCTATATCGTCTGCATCGATTAATGTTCCTGGCATGACATTTAAATAACCGAGTTGCAACGATGTTTGTATGTTATTAACCATACTTCGTCCAACAACGGCAACTTTACGCCCAAATTTTTCTGCAGAATAGATTACTTGCTGAATCCGATGGATATTGGACGCAAAGGTGGACAATATAATGCGTCCAGGTGCTTGGTTTACGATAGCATCTATCGCTTTACCAACAGAACTTTCTGATGGTGTAAATCCAGGACGCTCTGCATTCGTGCTGTCACCTACAAGAGCCAAAACACCACTTGCACCAAAAGCCGCAAGTTTATGGAAATCAGCTTGCCGCCCATCAACAGGTGTATGATCAATCTTAAAGTCGCCTGTGTGAATAATTACACCTTCTGGTGTGTCAATTGCGAATCCGACTGTGTCAGGGATACTGTGATTAACGCGGAACATAGATACATGAAATACACCCGCATCAATAACTATTCCATCGTCCATCTTGTGCATAGCTGTGCTTTCTAACAGACCATGTTCACGCAACTTATTTTCCACGAGTCCTAAAGTCAGACGTGTACCGTAAATTGGCACATTCAATGTCTTCAGAATATACGGGAGCCCGCCAATATGGTCCTCATGACCATGAGTTAGAAAAATCCCACGTACTTTTTCCTTATTCTCAACTAAGAATGAAACGTCTGGAATTACAATATCAATACCGAGCATGTCTTCATCTGGGAATTTCAAACCTGCGTCAACCACGATCATGTCATTTCCATACCAATACAAAGTCATATTCTTTCCAATTTCCCCAACTCCGCCAAGCGGAACAATGGAAAGGCGTGCTTTACTTTTGGCCAAACCGGCACCTCCATCTAGAGCATCTAGGATGCATCTTATTTCCAGGGTTCTGGCCAGTCTGTTCGAAGACCATTCGACAATAACCATTCGCGGCAAAAAAGGCATAAAAATAGCCAATTTTGTCCCTTTACCAATAATAACCAACCTATACCCGAACGGTAAGCCTATGCACTTCGTTCAGCACTCCAGATCTGCCCCGGTCACTCTACGCGATCTGAGTGATGATTCGTTCTTTGAAAACCAAAGCCGTACCAGTCACTATGCGAGTATTATACCTTCCACGAGCGGAACCTACAACTAAGCAAGAACGATATATGCGTAAATGTAGTATGAACAAAAAAGTGCATATATCTTCTTGCATAAATGCACGGCAAAAAACCTGGGCAACAAAAGTGCCCAGGTTTAGCGATTAATGCAATTACGACAATTTATCTAACTTCGTTAATTCGAGTTTTAACTTTTCCACCACATTTTCTGGGGCATTCACAAGCGGCAGCCGTAAAGAATTCTCACAAAGACCAAACAAATGAAGTGCGGCCTTGAGGGGAGCCGGGCTTGAAACCATAAATAAAGCTTCAAAGACAGGCAATAATCTAGAGTTCCACACAGACGCGTTTTCAACATCGCCATTTATATATGCATTTATCATTTTCTGTATTTCAGTACCCACTACGTGAGAAGCAACGCTTACTATACCATAGCCGCCTACAGACAACAGAGGCAGCGTAAACTTGTCATCTCCACTATACAATAGAAAATCGTCTGGCTTAAAAGCAGCAATCTGCAACATTTGGCCGAAATCTCCGCTTGCTTCTTTTACAGCAAAGATATTTGGGACATGCGCGAGTTCGAGTACTGTTGCAGCACTTATATTAACACCTGTTCGGCCAGGAACATTGTATAACATTATTGGCAAATCTACAGATTCCGCAATGGACTTAAAATGGGCAATCAGTCCACCCTGTGTTGGACGATTATAGTAAGGTGCAACAAGCAGTAATCCATGCACACCAATTTTCTGCGCCTCTTGTGACAAGATAATTGAACTTCTTGTATCATTCGACCCTGTACCTGCAATAACTGGTACACGCCCATCCACATATTCCATTGTTTTTTCAAACAAATGCAGTTTCTCTTCATGAGACAGTGTAGGCGATTCCGCAGTTGTTCCGCAGACGACAATCGTATTCGTACCCGTATCAATTAAATGATTCACTAATCGTTCTAATGCAGCATAGTCAATCCCACCATCCTGGCCAAATGGTGTTGCCATTGCAGTTAACATTCTGCCAAAGTCCATGGTGTTTACACCTCGATATCAATAGAATTACTCATCCGTACCTAAATGGAACGCTCTGTGTAAAGCGCGTACCGCAGTTTCCATCTCTTTCTCACGAACTAGACACCAAATCGTTGTATGAGAATCGGATGACTGAAGAATTTCAATTCCTTCCGAAACAAGTGCTGCAACAATTCGAGACATAATTCCAGGCACACCGGCAATCCCAGCACCGACTACAGAGACTTTTGCGCAATCTTCCACCACATAAGGTTCATATCCAGATTCCCTTAAGATGGAAACGGCACGGTCAGATTCATAGCTCGCAACTGTATAAGCAATATGGTCAGGTGTAACGGAAATGAAGTCTACACTGATATCGTGTTCAGCCATTAATGAAAATACATCTTTAGAACCGACACCTTTACCTGTTACATGAACTTGCGTAACGCGGGCAGTCTGCGTCACACCGGTTACCGGCCTATCCGAAAGAACGCTTCCCTCCAACAACGAAATGGATCTTGTAACAAGTGTACCCTCATCATCAGAATGCGTGCTTCGAACACGTATCGGAATACTCTTTTGCATTGCAATTTCGACAGCTCGCGGATGAATAACTTTTGCGCCTTCACGAGCCAAGTTGCATATTTCTGTATACGTAACTTGTTTCAACCGTGATGCATTTTTTACAATGCGGGGGTCTGCAGTCATGATACCCTCAACATCTGTAAATATATCAACATATTCGGCATCCAGCGCTACGCCAAGTGCGGTAGCGGTTGTATCGCTACCTCCGCGCCCAAGAGTTGTAATATCTCCCTCTTCAGTACCACCTTGAAACCCCATAACGATAACGATTCGCCCTTGTTCTAATTCATCCAACAGCCGTTTTGGGCGCAAATCTAAAATCCTAGCATTACCAAACTGATCGTTCGTAATAATTCCCGCTTGAGCACCGCTCATGACGGTTACATCATGGCCGCAACTCCGCAACAAACTTGCAAATACAACCGATGAAATGGATTCCCCGCAAGACATCAAGATATCCAAGTCGCGTTTGGCAACTGTATCCGTATCATCCACTATGCCAAGGAGCGTGTCCGTCGCATACGGTTCGCCACGGCGCCCCATTGCGGACACAACCACGACAACACGGTATCCCTCATCAAGGGCTTGCTCAATATGGCGAATTGCTTCAAGCCGAGACTCCCTGGATGCAACAGAAGTACCGCCAAATTTCTGCACGAGTATTCGCATCGGACCGCTCCTCTTGTCATGATGAAAACTTCAATTCTATACCTTAATTAGGAAATGAGTTCCTCAGCAATTTGTACAGCATTCCATGCTGCACCTTTTAACAAATTGTCAGCAACAATGAACATCATAACTGTTCTGTTATCCGATAAATCTTGCCTAATTCTGCCTACATACGTTTCGCCAGTACCAGCAGCCATAAGCGGATGTGGATAGCTTGCAGTACTTGGATCATCAACCACGACCACGCCTCGAGCAGCCCCCAGCAAGTTCCTGACTTCATTCGCGGAAACAGGTTCCTTAAAACGAACGGAAACAGCCTCAGAGTGTCCATATACCACTGGTACCCGAACCGCAGTTGGACTAACATTTAATTCTGGTATCTCAAGTATTTTTCTTGATTCGTTTACAAGTTTCATTTCCTCTTTTGTATAACCGTTATCAAGGAAAATAT
>JAKADF010000350.1 GCA_021820805.1 Bacillota bacterium | reverse complement strand
GGTATCCAACCGCCGGGTAAAGGGTATGTCAGTGATGCGGTTACAGATGACGTGAATAAATTGTTGTTAGGCATAAAGTTACTCATTAAATTCTCTTGGCTCCCCGAAAATTTCTAGGTTTCGTTGAATCAATGTTATTACCAGTGATTATAGTTAATTTTATCAAGTTTCTGATTTTATGCTATAACCTAAGAGTATACTGGGGACTCTTGTAAATGTTTAAGTAGAGCGGGGGAAGACAATTTTGGACATTCAAAAGTTTGCTGTTGAAGAGTGGATGAACAAGTATGAAATGGACGCCGTATATAACCTAGCTGAAACGTGTTGTGACTCGCTGACCTTTGAAGAGTTGATAACAATTGATGGGACAGACCCAGCGTATTTCTTTGGTGAAATGCTGAAAAAAAAGCTGACATACGGTTATATTGAAGGTTCTTTGGACTTTCGTTCTTTGGCGGCCAATGAGTATTCAAACATTGCACCTGAACAAGTATTAATCATGAATGGAGCGATTGGGGCAAACTTTTTACTCATGTATTCTTTGTTGCGTCCGGGAGATCACGTCATCTCTGTTCATCCTACATATCAGCAACTCTATTCCATTGGACCATCATTTGGGGTAGAAGTTGACTTGTTGCCTCTTCGTCCGTCGAATGGGTTTCTTCCCGATTTGGACGAACTGCGAAGTCTCGTAAAGCCAAATACACGAATGATTTGCATTAATAACCCAAACAATCCAACTGGTGCGTTGATGCAGAGAAAGACACTAGAAGCTATAGTCGACATTGCTTATGCAAATGATGTATATCTTTTGTGTGATGAAGTGTATCGTCCATTGTGGCAGTCAAAAAAGGTGGATGTTCCTTCTATTGTCGAACTCTATGACAAAGGGATTAGCACGTCAAGTATGTCCAAAGCTTATTCCCTCGCGGGGCTTCGACTAGGTTGGATTGCAACACCATCTAAGGAAGTCATGGAAGCATGCTTGAGTCACCGCGATTACACGACCATTAGCTGTCCGATGATTGATGATATGCTTGCTGTACACGCTCTAAAAAATCGAGATAAAATATTGAAACGAAATTTATCGTTGATTCGCCGCAACCTGGGGGTACTAAACGAGTGGGTGAGCACGCAGGCTCATTTTTCTTACGTCAAGCCAGAAGCAGGAACCACTGCCATGCTTCGGTATGACATTGATATTTCATCCGATGAATTCTGTACGAACCTTTTTAAAACGAATGGTACTTTTTTAACACCCGGTCGTTGTTTTGATATGGAAAACTATGTACGTATGGGTTATGCATGTAGTACAGATGTGCTTAAGTCTGGATTGGGCCAGATATCTGCTTATGTACAGCAATTGACGAGTTACGTATGCTAAGCTCTTGTTTTCGGTTGTTCGTCAGAAACTTGAGTCGGCTTTCTTAAAGAGTGCGATGATTAGACGAAAGTACACCATTTTTTCTAGATGGTACTGTCGTTAATTACTGTACATAAAAACAAAATTGACGAGAACCAAAGGATGTGTAAAATAAACTTTGGCGTTAGCACTCTTTGATGTTGAGTGCTAAATTATTAATGCGTATATTCAAACTCAAAATGTATGTTGAGGCAGACCGAAAGGAGACGTTCCTATGGAGAAGACACCATTTAAAGCAGAATCTAAACGGTTGTTAGAGATGATGATTCATTCCATTTACTCGAATCGTGAAATCTTCTTAAGAGAATTAATTTCGAACGCCAGCGATGCAATTGACAAAATATACTATAAGACTCTGAGTGATGCTGCTTTAGATTTTAATAAAGACAATTACTACATAAAGGTTGCTTTTGATAAGGCAAACCGTACATTAACGATTTCTGATACAGGGATTGGTATGACGAGGGATGAACTCGAAAATAACCTTGGAGTAATTGCTCAAAGCGGTTCTTTGGCCTTTAAGAGTGAAAATGAGGCGAAAGACGGACATGAAATAATCGGCCAATTCGGTGTCGGTTTTTATTCATCATTTATGGTTGCTGATGTCGTAACAGTTATCACCAAAGCATTAGAAAGCGAAACTGCATATAAGTGGGAATCGTCCGGAATTGACGGATACACTATTGTGCCAACAGATAAAGATACAGTAGGCACAGATATTATTTTGAAAATCAAAGAGAGTACAGAAGACGAGAACTACGATGATTATTTGGATGAATACCGTTTGAGATCAATTATCAAGAAATACTCTGATTTCATCCGCTATCCAATCAAAATGGATGTCACGCAGCATAAGCAAAAAGAGGGCAGTGATGGTGAATTCGAGGAATACCTCGAAGAACAAACTATCAACAGCATGGTGCCAATTTGGCGAAAGAACAAGAATGAGCTTACGGACAAAGACTACGAAAACTTCTATATGGAGAAGCATTACGGCTATGACAAGCCTTTAAAACATATTCATATCAGCGTAGATGGTGCTGTGCGATACAATGCAATTTTGTACATCCCGGAGAAGACGCCTTTTAACTACTATACAAAGGAATACGAAAAGGGCCTCGAACTCTATTCAAACGGTGTGCTCATCATGAGTAAATGCCCTGATTTGCTTCCGGATTTCTATAGTTTTGTTAAAGGAATGGTCGATTCGGAAGATTTGTCACTGAATATATCCAGGGAAATTCTGCAGCAAGACAAGCAACTTCAGCTAATTGCTAAGAATATTAAAAGCAAAATTACAAGCCAATTGGAGCGCTTGCTAAAAGATGACAGAGAGAAGTATGAAACGTTTTACGGGGCCTTTGGCACACAGTTAAAGTACGGTATTTACAGTGACTATGGAAGTAATAAAGAAGTGCTGCAGGATCTGCTCATGTTTTACTCGTCTAAGGAAAAGAAAATAGTCACCTTGGCTGAATACGTTTCAAGAATGCCTGAGGATCAAAAATACATTTATTATGCTTCTGGGGAATCGTATGAAAGGATTGAAAAACTGCCTCAAACTGAACTGGTCTTGGATAAGGGATATGAAATTTTATATTTCATTGAAGACGTCGATGAGTTTGCGATTAAAATGTTAATGACATATAAAGAGAAAGAATTTAGGTCAGTGTCGAGCGGCGATTTAGGCATTGAGCCAGATGAAAGTCATGATGAGACGGAGCAAGAAGCGAATGAGAACCAAGTTCTGTTTGATGAAATGAAAAAGATTTTAGAGGGAAAAGTGAAAGATGTAAGAATCTCGAAGCGGCTTAAGAACCATCCTGTATGCTTAACCGCTGACGGCGAGATCACAATAGAGATGGAAAAGGTACTGAAGTCAATGCCGAACAACCAAAACGTTAAGGCCGAGAAAGTACTTGAAATCAACACCAACCACGAGGTGTTTAAATCGTTAAAAGCAGCTTTTGAAAATGATAGAGAGAAGTTAAGTCTCTATACAAATCTATTGTATAATCAAGCACTTCTTATAGAGGGACTGCCAATTCATGATCCAGTCGATTTTACAAATGATATTTGCAAAATCATGGTGTGATTTGGTAACCCTTACTGCATAACTTTTGCGTAATAGGTTCATAAGTGTTCGAATTCGAAAACAGTAACGGCAGATGACCAAGGTTATCTGCCGTTACTGTTTTTACAGAGTGAATAAGCCATTTGTAATTATGTTCAGTGTTAATTTCTTTCGAAGAATTGCACTCCAAACAACAGCCTTCATATGTTGTACGGAGGAGGAACTTTTGTGCTTATTCATGTCGTTCAGTCAGGAGAAACACTGTGGCAAATTGGAATGCAGAATGGCGTATCCAGCCAATCTATCATTCAAGCCAATCAGCTTCCATCATCGAATATAGTTCCTGGGCAAACCCTTATCGTTCCGGTAGGAACAAGGTCTTATGTTGTTATGCCTGGTGATACATTAGTCAGTATTGCTAATCGTTATAAGGTTGGCGTAAACGAACTGCGAACTTTGAATCCTCAGATTCAAGGTACACCAATTTCCGTAGGAGATATCCTAAGGTTTCCTGTAATATCGCGCCCGAGAAAGACTGCTTTGGGGTTTCTTGAGCTGATTGAGCCAAGTATTGATGTGGCTAATGTTCAGAGCTACGGGCCGTATAGTACTTTTTTAGCCTTATTTACTTATGGTATGACTGCATCGGGAGTCATAACGCCAAATGAGGATGAAGCTGCGCTTCAATCGATTATACAGACACATGCAGCTCCAACTGCAACTTTTTCGAACTGGGTAGGCAGCAATTTTAGTCGAGACGCTGTACGTATACTCCTCTCAAAGCCAGCCAATCGGCAACAATATATATCTGAAGTTATTAAAATTGTAACGGAAAAAGGATACAAAGCAGTCGTAATCGACTTTGAAAGTTTGCATCCTCACGATGGGAAAACCTTCACTTTGTTTCTCAGGGAGCTTTCAGTTCGTTTACAACCATTAAAAATTCCTATTA
>JAKADF010000349.1 GCA_021820805.1 Bacillota bacterium | reverse complement strand
ATCCGATTACAGAAGAAGAAATGGAACCAGATGAAAAGATGATGCGTTCCATTGAGGAACAAATTGGCGTTTCAGAAAACGCGAAACGGCAATTCCGTGAAGAAATTTTGATTCGTATGTCGAGTTTCGCTCGCAGAGGAAAGATGTTCACGTATGAATCACATGAGCGTTTGAAGGAAGCAATTGAAAAGAAGTTATTCACGGATTTGAAAGATGTCATCAAAATCACGGCAAATACAAAGAATCCTGACCCTGACCAATTAAAACGCATTAATCAGGTTCAAGAAACACTCATTGAGAACCACGGATATTGCCCGATTTGTGCGAATGAAACCATGAAATATGTCGGCAGTTTGCTGAACAGATAAGGGGGTGGCAAGCATGGGCGTCATCTCACATGATGATTGGTCTCTTGACCGCCGCGGACAACAGGCGCAAGCCAGGCACCAGAAAAAAGTGAAAGAAGCTATCAAGAAGAATCTTGGCGGAATCATTTCGGATGAAGGTTTAATTGTTTCAGATGGCAGAAACATTATTCGAATTCCGGTGCAGTCTCTTGACGAACCACACTTTTATTACGGCCAGGGTCAAGGCCAGCATGCGGGTCAAGGAGATGGCGAAAAGGGCGATGTAATTGGTAAAGCTTCACCTGAACAAGGCTCATCAAGCGGGCCTGGCGCTGGTGATGGGCCGGGAGAGCGGGTGTATGAAGCGGAAGTTACGGTAGATGAAATTGCCGAATTATTGTTCTCTGGCTTATGCTTGCCAAATCTCGTGCCAAAAACCACGAATCGTCAGTTTGTTGAAGAGTATGAGTGGACAGATGTGCGAAATAAAGGGATTGAGTCGAATCTTGACCGAAAGCGTACATTCTTTGAAGCACTGAAACGCAGTCAAGCACTGCATCAGGCGTTTCGAATCATTCCAGATGATTTGCGCTATAAAACTTGGGAAGAACAAGTTCGCCCAAATGTCGGCGCGGTCATTATTGCGATGATGGATGTATCCGGCAGTATGGGTGAATTTGAGAAGTATGTTGCACGCACCTTTTTCTTCTGGATGGAAAGATTTATTCGCAAGTTCTACCCGAATGTCGAAATTCGTTACTTGGCGCATCATGTGGAGGCTTTTGAGGTAAGCGGCAACGAATTCTATCGGATAAGGGAAAGCGGCGGTACACGCTGCTCCTCCGTGTATGATTTGGCACTTAAAATGATAAAGAAAGACTATCCAGTATCTGATTGGAATATTTATCCGGTCCATGTGAGTGATGGCGATAATGTCGTAAGTGACAACGACAAAACGTTGAAATTAGCGCAGGAATTGTGTAGTTTATCGGCACAGTTTTCATATCTGGAGGTTAATACCCGCCAGTACTATGCGAATACAACGCTGGACCAAGCATTTCACAATCTAAACTGTGCGAATTTTCGAAACTACAGTGTGAAGACAAGGGAAAATATTATTGATGCACTGCGCTGTTTCTTCCGAGAGGAGGATGCGTCGTGAGGCAGGATGAGTTTCAAAGGTTTGAGAAGGCTGTAGCAGAACTCGAAGATCGGGCTCGGTCTTATGGCTTGGACTTTTTCCCAATGCGGTATGAGTTATGTCCTGCTGATGTGGTATATTCGATTGCTGGATTTGGCATGCCAACTCGCTTTAGCCATTGGAGTTTTGGAAAACACTATTATCGTCAGAAACTTGATTTTGATTTTGGAATGTCCCGAATCTACGAGCTTGTTGTAAACAATAATCCATGCTATGCGTTTTTTCTTGACAGCAATACGATTTTGCAAAATGAAACGATAATCGCGCATGTCCTTGGTCACTCAGATTTTTTCAAGAACAACAGCCAATTTGCAAATACGAATCGGCAGATGGTCGAGACCATGGCTGCAACCGCAGACAGGTTTCGTGAGTATGAAGAGAAGTATGGGATTGAAGTTGTAGAAGATGTGATTGATGCTGCAATGGCAATTGCGGAGCATATCGACCCATTCGTTAAATCGAATCTATCGGATGATGATGATGTTCTAAAAGAACCAGAGAAGGACTTGATTCGTTTTATATTGACTCATAATCCGAAGCTTGCCGAATGGGAGCAGGATGTTCTCTCCAGTATACGGGATGAGATGCTGTATTTCTGGCCGCAAATTGGTACGAAAATCATGAATGAAGGCTGGGCGACATATTGGCATAATATGCTCATGGAAGAACGAGATTTGGGAGTAGAAGATGCCATTGAGTTTGCCAAGATGACTGCAAGTGTATCAACACCAAATAAGTTCCATCTTAATCCTTACAATGTAGGCCTGGAAATTTGGAAGGATATTGAGAAGCGGTACGGTCGGGAAGAAATGTTTGTTGTGCGTGAATGCGATTCAGACATTAGCTTTTTACGCAACTATTTAAATCAAGATGTTGTCGATACATGTAATCTGTATTTGTACGAAAAACGCGGTGATAAATGGGTCATTGCTGAGCGGGATTACAGTGTGATTCGCGATCGGCTTGTAGCAGAACGCATTCATGGCGGATTTCCAGTTCTTCACGTCGAGAGTGAAGACAATATGCGCGGCAAGCTCATTTTGACGCATGCGTACGAAGGCGTTGAGCTTGACCCAAAATATACCGAGAAGACACTTCCGCATGTTTACAGGCTGTGGGGTAATGATGTAGCACTTAGAACGAAAATGAATGGATTAGATGTTGAATACTCTTATGACGGGAAAGGAGTTCGTAAAGGCTGATTGGTGAACACAATTGGGGCTATTTCAAAAAAACGGCTTTAACCGTTTTTTGAGATAGCCCTTTTTTGGATTTCATCAATTTGAACGTTGTAAATATTTGAATGTATGCAAAATATGCATTAATAAAGGCAAATAAAAGATAGAGTTATTACATCAGTTTATTTTAAAATTGTAATAATAGGAGGGAAGAATATGTTAAGAGATTTCGAAACCGTTTCATCTGTCCATCGACGAATTTTAGCAGCGGCAACGCTCGGATGGATATTTGATTTTTTTGATTTTGTGCTTTTTACAATGCTGCTCATTCCGATGAGTCATGCACTGCATTTCACAAAAGGGCAAATGGGCGTCGCGCTCGGCCTTTCACTTTTATTTACAGCTCTTGGCGGTGTCCTTTTTGGATACGTTGCAGATAAAATCGGTCGTAAGCCAACACTCATTACCACAATCCTTATTTACAGCATCGGCGGCGTTCTTACGATGTTTACATACAGCTATGGTTGGCTCTTATTTGCTCGTGCTGTTACAGGGTTTGGTGTTGGTGGGGAATGGGGTGTTGGACAAAGCCTTATTGCTGAAACTGTTCCTGCAAAATTCCGTGGCCGGTATGGAGCAATCATGCATTCAGGCTTGTCTCTCGGTATTATCTTAGCTTACTTAGTTGGTGCATTTCTTGCCCCACATATTGGCTGGCGGTATGCCTTTGGTACTGCTTTGATTTCTGCAATTATCGTGATTCCGGTGCTGATTGGCATTCCAGAATCAGATGTATGGCAAAGCCGTAAGGGTACTGCATCTGGCACGAAAGTTCCTTTGCATCTTATTTTTGAAGGAAAAACGCCATGGTACGCACTTTTAGGTTTGGTACTTATGACCCTCGAATTTACAGGGTATTGGCTGCTTACTACATGGTTCCCAACGTACTTGCAAGACCAACGTCATATGTCGATTGCGCATAGCGCCTTTTGGCTTATCTTGCTAAATATCGGTGGGTTAATTGGTTATTCATCTACAGGATTTATTTCAGACAAGTTTGGAAGACGCAAGGTGCTTGCGATTTACAAGATTATCGAGGCTATTGCTGTTCTGCCAATCACACTTTTCTGGACAGGCAGTACGACTGTGCTTCTACTTAGTATGTTCTTCATCGGCTTTGGCGGAGGTGGAACTGCAACCGTAGGACCTATTTTCAATGAAATATTCCCAGGACCTGTGCGAGCAACCGTTTCAAATTCAGTCTTTAATATTGCGCGAGGGCTTCAATATTTTACACCGATTATTGCAGTTGCTTGGGCTGCTTCAGTTGGATTTGGTACAGTGCTTTCCACAGCATCTATTTTCTTTGTAGTTATGGCAATAATCGTTTGGTGGTTCCCGGAAACAAAAGGTAAAGTATTGGAATCTTAATTAACACATTAAAATACAAGAAAGGCTGCCATCATGGCAGCTTTTTCTATTTGTGACTATTTCAATAGGGATATGGAAAATGATCGTAACCAGAGCGTCACTTCCAAGTTAACGTAATCCGAAAACTATATTACAATTTTATTTGTAGTCGACATAACAACTCGACATAATATATTATCTACTACGAAAGGGAGTTGGAATTGCAAAACTTTAAACGTACGCTTACGTCAGTAGCAGCTACGGTTATGGCAATCGGTACATTTGCACCTATGGCATTCGCCTCAACAACATCCACGAATT
>JAKADF010000348.1 GCA_021820805.1 Bacillota bacterium | reverse complement strand
CAAAAGGAGATAAACAAGGCGTGTTGGTTTCTGTAATGAAGGGATACCAAGTCCTTCTGGATTCACAAGATATGAATTTTTAGTGAATATCCAAAACAAAAATTACACGTACATAAGCAGGATAACTGCAGGATATGTCGAATATTGTCTAAGGTTTAAGAGTGATAAATAAGAGGAGCGTATGTTTCAGTGCGTAAATCGATTTGGCGAACCGCTGCCGTTGTGCTTGGCGGCACGATACTTGGTACGATTTGCGGACAGTTGTTTATGCATCAAGTTCCTCTTCTGGCGCGGCATACTGATATTTCTTGGAACCCCAGTGCCGATTTGTCTTTTATTCGCTACTCGCTGGATTTGACCATACGAATCAATCTCCTTTCCGTTGTTGGAGCAGTACTAGGCTATTTCTTTGCCGAGCGGATGAAGTAAAATTTCTCCCATTTCAGCGTTCAGTTAATTAATTGATGATATTGGGTTTGTGAGGATGGTGTCTCTTTCTTATTGTGGTTACAAAACCATGAACGGGGGAGAGCCATGTTGCAAGAGATGAACACGTGGAGATATGATTCGAATGAGTCGCCACGAGAACGTATGTTGCGTTTTGGGCCGAGCACATTACGGACAGACGAATTGCTTTCGATTGTTATGCAATCTGGTGGGAGGTCGTCATCCGTATTTGAGTTGGCGTCTTTAGTCTTAGAGACTGTTGGCGGAATTTATGGTTTAGTGGATGTGCAAATAGAAGAGTTGATGAACATTCCAGGTATCGGTACTGGTAAAGCATTGCAAATTGCCGCTTGTGTCGAACTTGGACGACGCATTACGCAGAAACCAACAGATGTCCGCTTACAAATTCGCTCTGCACAGGATGCAGCTGAGTATGTTATGGATCGGATGAGGCACCTTAAAAAGGAGCACTTTATTACACTTCACCTTGATACGAAGCATCGATTAGTAGGAGAAGAGACTAGCTCTGTTGGAAGTTTGGATGCTTCTATCGTTCATCCAAGGGAAATTTTTCGGTCTGCTGTTAGAAAAAGTGCGTCAGCCATATTGTGTTTACATAACCATCCAAGTGGTGACCCAACGCCAAGCCAAGAAGATATAAACGTGACAAAGCGGCTTTGTGAATCTGGTCGTATTCTTGGCATTGATGTTCTAGATCATATCGTGGTCGGAGATGGGCGGTTTGTGAGTTTACAAGCAGAAGGTTATTTGTAAAACTAACTTGGAAGTAGTTGAGAGGGGAACAGTGATTCATGTTTTCAGTACGCGATATGGGTATTGACCTTGGAACGGCCAATACGCTTGTTTATGTTAAAGGAAAAGGGATTATTGTGCGCGAACCGTCTGTTGTCGCGATGCGTACTGATTCGGGAGCCATTGAAGCTGTTGGTGCTGAAGCGAAAAAAATGATTGGACGTACACCTGGAAATATTGTTGCAGTGCGGCCAATGAAGGATGGCGTAATTGCTGATTTTCAAACGACATCGACAATGCTTCGCTACTTTATACGCCAAGCGATGAAGACAAAATCAAATTGGTCAGGAAAGCCGCGTGTTATGGTTTGTGTTCCGTCTGGAATTACTGCGGTTGAAAAAAGGGCAGTTGAAGAAGCTTCTTTAGAAGCTGGGGCAAAAGATGCGCAGACGATTGAGGAGCCTATGGCTGCTGCTATTGGCGCGGGATTGCCTGTAGGAGAGCCTACTGGGTCTATGGTGGTCGATATAGGCGGAGGGACAACTGAAGTCGCTATTATCTCACTGGGCGGCATTGTTACAAGTCGCTCGATACGAGTTGCCGGTGATGAGATGGACGAAGCAATTATGCAATATGTTAAAAAGGCTTATAATCTATTGATTGGCGAACGTACAGCAGAAGATTTGAAAATCTCAATTGGTACGGCAACTCCAACTCTCGAAAGTGATACCATGGATATTCGCGGCCGTGACTTATTGACAGGTCTGCCGAAAACATTTACAGTTAATTCTTCTGAAATTGGAGAAGCGCTGGCAGATACAGTTCATTTGATAGTTGATGCTGTTAAGGTTACGCTAGAGAAATCCCCGCCTGAATTGGCTGCTGATATTATGGATCGCGGGATTGTACTTACAGGCGGCGGAGCCTTGTTGCGCAATTTAGATCATTTGTTAAGTGAAGAGACGGGAATGCCGGTAGTGGTTGCAGAAAATCCGTTGGATTGTGTTGCAATTGGGACAGGCAAAGCGCTCGACAATTATGATGTATACCGTCGCCGCAGTGCTGCAGTCCGGAAATCGCAGCACCGGGCATAAGTAGGGAATAGGAAGTGGGATTCGGGTGTCCCGATATGTAACAGGTCGTCGATTGTTTCTACTACTAGTCAGTATAATTCTGCTGATTGCAATAGCAGGTCTCACGCTTGGCGGCGGGGGCAGGAAAGCTACATTTCCAGAACAGGTCGTTATGGATGCTGAAAATGGAATATCTGGGCTGATCTATCGTCCACTAAGTGCAATAACTTCTTTTTTCGGCGGAATACATAGCTTGCATGAGATGTATGTCGAAAATGCAAATCTGAAACATGAAATGCAGAATTATGAAGCTTTAAAGGCTAAACTTGCTGATCTTGAGTCTCAAAATCAAAATTTAAATACGATGCTTGGATATAAACAAAAAGTTAAAGATACATTGAAGTTAGTTCCGGCCCATGTTGTTGGGCGAGATCCTTCACAGTGGAATTCAGAACTAACAATCGATGTTGGAACTGCTAATGGCGTAAAGCCGGAACTCGCAGTTGTTTCTGAGGACGGGAGCTTAGTTGGCCGTGTTGCTACGACAGCTGCCCACAGTGCGAAAGTCCTGCTTATAACAGATACACAGCTCGGAGATGGCGTGTCCTCTTTGGTTCAAAATGGGGACGCAAAGCCTCCATTCGGTATAGTTGTAGGTTCAACTCATGCAGAAGGCAAACTTGAGATGACTTTCTGGGCACCGCTTGTGCATGTAAGCGAAGGGGATACCGTAGTAACGTCAGGTCTCAGTACAATTTTTCCGCAAGGAATTGTAATTGGCACGGTATCAAGTGTTAAAGCGGGGACGCCTGGTTTGGCTCAATCTGCTGTGGTAACACCGGCTGCTGACTTAGACTACCTTAGAAATGTTTTTGTTGTTCAAACCGCGAGTGGAGCGGGTGGCAAATGAAGATATTAGTCGCTTTTCTCACCCTGTGGGTCGGATTAATCTTGGAAGCGACCATCTTTCAAATTCCACCTATGAATGTTATACATCCAAATCTGGTGTTGGTAGTTCTTATACTTGTTGCATTGACCCGAGGTCCTAAAACTGCGTTGGTGCTTGGTGTAATCATCGGGCTTGTTCAGGATGTCGATTATGGCCAATTTATTGGCCTGAATGCATTTGCATTTGGCGTAGTAGGCTATTTTGCAGGAACTGCGTTCACACAGTTTTTACACCGTAACGTCGCGATCACGTTCTTAATTACAGTGATCTTTACATTTTTACATGTTTGGATCACGTATGGCATGACCCGGATGTTTGATGTAACGGCATATTCAGGCACTGTTGTGTTAGCTAAATCTTTATGGCAAATGATTGTAAATGGTATTGTTGTACTTATGTTTTATCCATGGATGGTTAAGTGGTTTACTGACAGAGCGCGAAGCAAATATGCTGATGTAGACGGAGAAAGTGCCTCGTAAAACGTAGCCCGCAAGGTTTGCGGGCCGTTTTTATGCTTTGTGCAGGAGAATTGGACAGAAATAGCGAATATTGTTTGCCGTGTCTCTTGTCCATCGGAGGGAGTTCTTTGGTTGTAAAAACAGAGCGGCTAACAACAGATACGAAGCCACTAGTCACGGTTAAAGGAACAAAAGATGGGCTCTTATTCTTAATCGATGAACATGCAAAGATGGATGATGTCCTTTCGTATTTGAGCAATTTGCTAGATGGCGAAAATGCGAAGATGTTCTCAGGGCCCAGTGTGGGTGTAATAGTCGATTATGGGTCTAGAGATTTGTCCCATTTGGATGTGCAAAAGCTTTTAGAGTTATTTTTACAGAAAGATAATTTTGTTTTAAAAGAGTGGGGGCAAAGAACCAGCGCAAGGCAAGCACTATTTTCAAACCGCAGTCGAGGCAGTGACCAAACAATATTCCGCGGTACGGTTCGCGCTGGACAGCAACTCCTGTTTGAAGGGGATGTTGTTGTAATTGGCGACGTTAATCCCGGTGGTGAGATTCAGGCAACTGGTGATATTTTTGTTTTTGGCCGGCTTAGAGGGACTGCGCATGCTGGCTTTGGCGGTAATGAGCGTGCGGTTATTGCCGCAACAGATTTTGCACCGATGCAGTTAAGGATTGCGGACGTGATAAGCAAAGCCCCGGAGGCGGATGGCCAGCCGCTGCAAACATTTATGGAGTTTGCCTATCTTCGTGAAGGAAGTATGGCAGTCGATCAAATGAAATAC
>JAKADF010000347.1 GCA_021820805.1 Bacillota bacterium | reverse complement strand
AAAGCGGCGAATTCAAAAAGACAAATCAGGAACTAAAAGACTTCTGGAGGGCCCATCAAATCACAGACGAAGAACGGAAGTATGAAAGTACAGTAGAACAACTCCTTGCTAATGGTTCCATAGAGGAGAACGGCTATTGGTACAAAGTTCCGTTTCAACCGGTGTATATCGCTACCTCTAAAAGAGTGCAGGTGCTTGGCCAAAATATTTCGAAAGGTCACGAGTTTGTATGGGACTACCTTGGAAATGGAAAAAGGTTCTTGACACGTTCGGAATTCCGGTATGCAGAGGAGCGGATCCACTAATCTGCGATTATAAACTCCCGATTGATTCTATTTGCAAAGGGGATTTTCAATCATGTCTATTCTGAGCCGTCTAAAGGATATTGTACGAGCAAATTTGAACGACCTCATTTCCAAAGCCGAAGATCCTGAAAAGAGTCTTAACCTTTTTATTGAAGACGCAATCGAGCATTTGCGGGAATTTACAATCGAGGTAAACCGCTACGAAGCTGAGCGAATCATGGTTCGGGGACAAATTGAAAAACTCGAAAAATCTATTGTTCAGTGGCACAAACAGGCTGAGCTTGCACTCAAACAGAATAAAGAAGATCTTGCAAGAAAAGCCCTAGAACAAGAGCAAAAGGAGAAACATCGTTTGGTCGAACTCAATAGCAAGCTACAGGACATGAACGGAACAGCAGAACAATTAAAAGAACAACACACACTACTTCAAGAAAAGCTAGATGAAGCGAAAGAAAAACGAGATGACTTAATCCGACGGAGCCGAATGGCAAAAGCACAGAAAGAGGCTGCGAATTCATTGAACGGCCTGAACAAAGAAGATCCACTGGCAAAGTTCGACCGAATGGAAGATATCGTCGCTAGGCGAGAAGCGGAAGCAAAGGCATCTTATAACGCAATGACAGAAACATTGTCTTATGAAATAAACCAACTAAAAAAGGAGCAGATGAGCACCGAGGTTGATGAAGCACTGGCTGAGCTTAAGGCAAAGATGAATTCGGACAATACACAGTCCTGAATTCTGTACATGAACAAAGGAGGTGATTTCGAGATGGGATGTTGCGGTGGTAGATCACATATTCCCTTTCCATACCCAATGCCATCGGGTCCCGCTCCTATGGAGCGCCCACAATCAGCCAAAGATATATTGAGGATGCGTCTAGCTCAAGGAGAAATTACAGTGGAAGAGTATCAGCAAATGTTAAGTGCGCTGGAAGGAGAAGACAGCCGTACGCCTCAGAAAAGAAAATCTCACATTCGCATGCCCTGACCATCACAATTAAAATAGTTTTTGAAACAAGAGCTTGAGGGTGCCTATTTCCCTTTCAAATATATGGCACTCTCATTTTTTGTATCCATGAATATACTGAATCTCCCTTCTTGATGAAACTCATCAACATATTTCTTAACCGAATGCCCTTTGCCTTAATCACGAATGCCTGCATCCTGTTCACATTTTTTTCACACCATCTGCACGGTTTCTCCATACTTGCAATTTATAACGAGATCAACAATAGAAACCTGTTTCCAGAAGGGACAGTGATTTAAATGTTAAAAAAGGTCTTATGGATTTTGCCCGTACTTGCAATCGGCATGGCTATCGGAAGTTTAACATTGTCAAATGTTTTTGCCTCAAACACTCCATTTGCTGCTCAACTATCCAACTCAGCCAATACTGCTACACCAAGTGGAACTGGTTTTACGGGTATGATGGGTGGCATGGGTTCTATGATGGGGAATGCTACTGATCAATTCAGGACCCTAACAAAAGACGAAGCAAATCGTGACATGGAGTCTTCACTTACCAACGCAACGGTGGACAAAGAAAATAACTCCATAACCTATTCTGGAAAGTCGGACCATATTGTTATTTTTGGAGGAGCAATGGACGACGACACAGCGGGTCCTGCTGAAAAGTTTGTGATTGATGGGCTTGTCAACCCTACTCTTCATGTTCAAAAAGGGGCAAATATCTCCCTTGAGTTTATCAACGAAGACACCGACATGCCTCATGGAATCGAGGTATCAACAGCAAGTCCCCCATATGGATACATGTCCATGATGGAGGGTGGAATTTACGCAAGCTCAATCATTGCACCGATTCCAGAATCGAACAACAACAATTTTCCAATGGCTTCAACCAGCTTTACCGCTGCAGAGCTCGGAACGTACTACTATCTCTGTCAATATCCCGGTCACGCTGCCGAGGGCATGTACGGCAAGATGGTGATTAGTTAGAAAAAATAATTGACATTTGATTACCTATTTGGGGTCGTATTCTAGCCCTTCCTGGCTTTACACTGCGTAACTAGTTGTCATGGTCATATATTTAGTTCTTCATTTTTTCCAGGGAAAGTGAAATGACAGATTTAAGGCAGAAAATAGAGAGCTTACAGCACAATATGAAAGCCTCTCGAGGACTGTAAATATTGAACCCAATTATCATGCAGACAAACACGAAAAACACATTCATAAAATACAGGAAGTCCTTAAATATGATTTCAATCAAATTTTACCTTCTATAAAGTGTGCTACGCTAAAAGAAATGCATGCTTTATAGGAGGTGTGCTTATCTTGAAAGCGAACGGAATAACGAAAACGATATTCTCTGTTACTAGCCTATCAGTTCTAATACTTGGTTGTGGTGCCGTGAATCCTGTTCAAAACACATCTGGTTCAAGTATTAGCGATACAGCGACCAGCAGCGGAACAAGTCAAAGTCAAGTTCAAAGTCAAACTCAGACTGAACCTGCAGCAGTGAAAGCACCGCAGTTTACCATTCCAACGATTGGTGGTAAAAACCTTTCGTTGCAGCAACTGCTTACCAAAAAAGAGCCAATTGTAGTGAACTATTTTGCCTCTTGGTGCCCCGAATGCAATGCAGAAATGCCAGACTTTACATCCGTGGCTAGACAATTTGCTGATAAAGTACAATTCATCGGCGTAGATGCAATTGGGGAAGACACGGCAAATGGCGTAAAAGGATTTATAAAAAAATACAATATAAAGTTTCCTGTGGCACTAGACAAGGGAGATAAAGTTGCACGCGAGTATAGTCTGGCTGGTCACCCAGAAACTGTAATTATCTCATCTAACGGCGTGTATATCGGAACATTTCCGGGACCAGTAACAAAAGAGCAGTTGACTCAGGAACTGAATCAAATTTTGAAGAAAAAATGAGTTAAATGAGGATCTAAGCATACAATCGGGTTTTCTACGAGTGCTGCTATGGACAAGGGTTGGTTCACTAATCGGTTTCGTGGTTTGCTACCAATTATTTGCGTGATCATTATGCTTATAGGCATGACGGTTCCAATCGTGATTCTCACCATTCAGGGAATCCTGGTCCTGATTGAGGCCAGTCTAAGCTTTATTGTATTGCCACGAGTTCATGCTTCATGAATCCTTCCCTTCCCCACCTTTTTACTTCTTGTAAGGCTGAGAAGGGAAATCATTAAACCTAGCCGGCAATCCTTCTGTAGTCAATTGTTAATTGACTACAGAAACGAAATTAGAATTGTCGGTGGAATCATTGTGATGTTTCATGAGTTTAACAGTCTGATTACTAGTATGCGTTCATGCTTTTTTCAGGAAAACATTGTAAAAGAATAAAAATGGATACCTCCGATTATTAGCGTCAAAGTGTCATTTGGTCCTTTACTTTACTTATTTATTATCATAATTTCTTCTGGATCACATTCGTCTAAAATACAATCCCGGACGGATTCCAGCTCACATCCATAGCACAGCCAATCCCCGTTAACAGAAAATCGCCACTCATCATCCACAACTTCCAGCATATAACTTGACCCATGTGCGTTGAATTTTACTACTTTGTCTTTCTCAACAATCCTCATTATTTCATCTATAATTCCCATTTCATATGCTCCGCTTCAAATAATCTAAACACCGCAGTTTCTTTTGCGTCAGTCCCACTTTCTAAAGATGAGTATCGCGTTATGCCCACCAAATCCAAGCGAATTACTCATGGCAATTTGAATGTCTTTTCGAACCGCCTGGTTCGGCACATAGTTCAAGTCACATTCAGGATCTGGTGTTTCGTAGTTAATGGTTGGCGGAATGACTCCATCGTGAATAGCCATCACGCTAAATGCAGCTTCTACGCCCCCAGTAGCACCGAGCATGTGTCCAGTAGCCGATTTTGTTGAAGAGATCAACAAATTAGCTGCGTGGTTTCCGAAAACTTCTTTAATCGCTTCAGTTTCATATTTGTCGTTTAAGTGAGTGCTTGTTCCATGAGCGTTAATATAGTCAACTTCGTCAGGTCTAATATCTGCATCCTTTAATGCGCTTTGTATAGCATTTGCGCACCCTTCTCCTCTCGGAGCAGGGGCTGTGATGTGAAACGCGTCCCCGGATGACCCATATCCAATGACTTCGGCGTAAATTTTTGCGCTTCTTTTTTTTGCATGTTCTAGTTCATCAA
>JAKADF010000346.1 GCA_021820805.1 Bacillota bacterium | reverse complement strand
AGTGATCGAAACAGTGCCAAAACCGGAACAGCCCGCGGGTCCTGCAGGTGGATAGGGATCGAAACAGTCTCAAAGCCGGAACAGCCCGCGGGTCCTTCAGTCGAATAGCTGCCATAACAGTGCCAAAGCAGAAACAGCCCGCGGGTCCTTCAGTCGAATAGCTGCCATAACGGTGCCAAAGCTGCAACAGTCCCCAGGTACTGCATGCGATAGCTGCCAAAACAGTGCCAAAGCCGGGACAGCCCGCAGTCCTGCAGTCGAATAGTTGCTATAACAGTGCCAAAGCCGGAACGGCCCACAGTCCTTCAGTCGAATAGCTGCCAAAACAGTGCCAAAGCTGGAACAGCCCGCAGAACCGGCAGTCGGAGCCGATCGAAAGGGTACTCCCTGTAAACTAAGCCGAATTATAGTACTGAATCCCCGCTTGAATGCTTCTGTAAAAATCGACAAACAGTTTCAATCAGCATGTCACTATCCACACTATGACAAACAAGATGGCCTGAGCTGTGAAGATGATGCAATTCTTTTTCGTGTGAAGCAATAGTATTAAATATCCACTTAGAACTAATTGGATCAACTATTTCATCTTCAAGGCCATGTATAATACAAACTGGAACATCAATATATGGGATAGCCTTCTTTGCTTGACGGATCACCTTGTTGAATTGATATACGTTATATAGTGGAGCAGAGCGGGCACTCATAAGGTTTGTTTTGACTCTGCTTTTCAGTAACGAATGGTTTTGTTTCAAAAGCTGAATCGTTTTTTTCGTTCTTGTTAGGAGCACGTTTGGTGTAACTACATAGACGGATGGGGAAAGCAAAACAAGAGAACGTAGAGAAAAACGTTTTGCCATTAGAGCGGCTATCATCGCGCCCATTGAGAACCCAACCATGTGGATAACACGATTTTGCTCTTTTGCTTGTGCAATAATTCTATCTATCGCATTAATCCAATTTGACGCTTCTACTCGTTCCATACGTGCTTTTGTAAGGTTGTGACCAGGCAACAGCGGCATCACCACATCGTATCCCAGTTCTTTTAGGGCTTGTCCGAGTGGCGCAACTTCAGAGGGGTTTCCAGTAAATCCATGGACAACAACACATAAATCATGTGGCAACGAGCACACGCTCCTATGATATGAACGGTATCTATGTCTATTATGCACTATTCGGCGTGTTAACGTTTGAAGGTTTGAAACTGGGACGTAGCATGGACATAGCTTACCCATTCTTAATCTAATACTGGAAGGAAAGGTGATGTGAATGGAAAAAGGCTTCATATTAGATGAGGATAAAATGGAAAATTCTCAAATGGATATTCCACAAATGAATAATTCACCCAAGAGTGCGGATGGAGAGTCAAAAAACCCAAAATGGAAAAGCACAGAGAATCGCCCTGTATGGAAAGCCATGCTAGTGTTCCTTGTGCCGCTCATTTTGAGTAATGCTTTGCAATCCATCGGCCAATTATTTGGAAGTATTGTTGTTGGCCGTTGGCTTGGCGTAGAAGCTTTAGCCGCAATTTCTGCTTTTTTCCCGTTGTTCTTTTTGGCAGTATCGTTTGTAATTGGTATTGGTTCAGGAAGTTCCATCTTAATTGGCCAAGCTTATGGTGCAAAAAATGAAGAACGTCTCAAGGCGGTTGTCGGGACGACCTTAACCTTTACATTATTAATGGGAATTCTTTTAGCCATTATCGGAGGTGTGTTCACTTCCGAAGTATTACGGCTTATTGGTACGCCGGAAAATATCTTAGGAGTTAGCGTTCATTATGCGCGAATTTTATTTATCTCAATGCCTGCTTTGTTCCTCTATTTTGTTTATACAACGTTTATGAGAGGTACGGGCGACTCTAAGAACCCGTTTTACTTCCTTGTTGTGAGTACAGTTCTAAATCTCGTATTTCTACCGGTTCTTGTTTTCGGATGGATTGGCTTGCCCAAATTAGGGGTATACGGTGCAGCGTACGCATCGGTTATATCAATGATTATAACTCTTGTTGTTATGGTACTGTACCTTCGTAAAATTAAGCATCCACTCCAATTTGATGCATCGGTTCGGCACCATTTAAAGATGGACTGGAAACTGTTAAGGTTGCTTCTGCGCCTTGGGATTCCATCCAGCATTACAATGATTCTTGTGTCTCTTTCTGAAATTGCTGTTATTACGTTTGTTAACAGATATGGATCCGATGCAACAGCAGCGTATGGAGCTGTCAACCAGGTAGCGAGCTATGTGCAGATGCCTGCAGTTAGTTTAGGCATAGCTGTTTCCATTTTTGCGGCTCAAGCAATTGGCGCAAATCAGTTTGAACGTCTGAAAAAAGTTATCCGAGCAGGGATTATCCTGAACTATATCATTGGCGGCATTTTAATTACGCTTGTCTATCTGTTTTCAATGGATATTTTATCCTGGTTTCTCACGAGCAAAAATACGCTTGATATTGCGCATGATTTGCTGATGATTACGCTTTGGAGTTATTTGGTATTTGGGCATGCGCAAATTATCAGTGCAACAATGCGGGCAAGCGGGACTGTCCTGTGGCCGACTATATTTAGTGTCATTTCAATCTGGGTAGTCGAGGTTCCGATTGCATATTACATGCCCCATGTAAACCATCTTGGAATTCTTGGTATTTGGTTCGGGTACCCAGCGGCGTTTATTGTTAGCTTGTTTTTGCTCTATATGTACTACAGGCTTTCATGGCAGAAAAAGCGAATTACGCGTTTGATTCATTAGACATTTTAATAAATGCTTGATTTTGAAACAATGCTACCAGCCCGAGCACGCGGCCAATACTTGTCATAAATTAATACGACTGACGTGCGAGCAGGGGGTGTATGAATGCACCAGAAAACGTCGTCCAAAAAAGATAAACGTGATTTAGCGATTGCAGGTGTATACAAAGCGATTGATTTCTCCACAGCCATACTACTTTTGACGGGGCAGGTTACGTCGACTGGTGTATTTATTAGTCCAGGGGGAATGTGGCTAAGTATGACCGGCCCAATTTTGGGGGGGAAACGAATTTCCGGCATAGACACACCGACTAATGTTGCCCTTGACGTTGTAGACATTGTAACCGCGATTCTAATTATTTTGGGTCAGCTTACGATGACGGGGCCTTGGGTTACATCCGGCAGTTTTAATCTTGTAGTAAGCGGACCGGCATTCGGAGTAAATTCGGTTCCGGTTCCTGCGACTGCAAGTGAAGTGAGGGATACATTTTATAAACAGTTTCGAGGGCTGCTTGTAACAAAGTTTCTCAATGAACGTTCATAAGAAGAAATTAAGGAAGTGGCGTAAAGATGTTTTTAAACAATGTTCCTGCCATTGAGATGCCTAAACCCATTATATTTTGGGCTGCTATTTTTCTCGCCTTTTTCTTTTTTTACTTTACTCAACCTGCACCAGCCGCAACAAGTGCCACAGGAACTAAGGCTCCTGTTACTTAATTCTGGCTGTAGTGTCTTTTCTGTTGCATAAATGGAATTTGCCTTTGAGAAAATACGCATATTCGTTCCTTTTCGCTTTGAGGAAGGGTATGTGATTATGAAACGCACCATTTCTATGATTATCATTCTTTCCATGCTATTTGCTACGGGTTGCTGGGATCGCATGGAACTAAACGATCTCGGGATTGAATTAGGCTGGGGACTGGACCAAGCTCCAAATGAGCAAGTCGAGACTAGCGCTCAAGTTGTCATTCCTTCAAAAATGAAGGCTGAAGGGGGGGGCGGGGACAAACCATATTTTGTCGTTTCTGGAATAGGGAAAACAACACTAGATGCTACTCAAAATATGCAAGCGCAATTATCCAGAAAAATACTCCGCTCTCATAGACGTGTACTGCTAATTGGTGAGCCGCTGGCAAGACAGGGATTAAAAAAGGTTTTAGATACATACGTGAGAGATCCTCAGATTCGAATGAGAACAGACGTTATGGTTACGAAAAATAGTACTGCAAAAAAATTTCTTGAGATTCCTTATCCATTAGAAAATATACCAGCTCTTGGAGCCTTAAAAGAACATACAGCAATGGGAGGGTTCGGAAGTCTGGTTATGTTAGATTTTATAATCAACGCTTCTACACCAGGGAGCTGTCCCACACTGCCTGTAGTGGAAGCTGTTACAGATGGCACCGACCAAGGAGGAGCAAAAGGGTTTGCATATGCAGGTCGAGCCATTTTTAATCAGGACTTGAAAATGGTCGGAACGGTAGACAAAAAAGAAGCAATACTCATGTTTTGGGTGAAAAGTACCAATAAGTATTTAGAGTATGCGAGTTTCATCCCGCAAGGGAATGGAGAAGTCAGTGTAGATATTATTAAACCCAAGGGTAAAATTGAGCCAATACTAACAGGCAATCAAATTAAGTTTCACGTGGTATTAACAGGTCATGGCATTATCCGGTCAGCGAACGCTAATTTTGACCTTCGTAATCGAAAACATCTTAAGACGGTGGAAAATGTAGTGAATCGTGATAT
>JAKADF010000345.1 GCA_021820805.1 Bacillota bacterium | reverse complement strand
CACCAATTTTCATGAATAAGCAATTCCGAGGGCGAAATAAATGAAGGATGTTATTCATGCTAGTCACACCTGTTACGCTTGTGGACGTCCAATTGCATGGGTTGGCAATGTATTTGGAGGTTTAACAGTTTCACATGGGAATGAGGTGGATGCGACTGTTTGTGTCTCAAAAGGTACGAACCAAAGTGGACAGGTGGAATTAGCAATTCAGTTGCAGTGTCCAGAGTGTAAAGCCGTAAATCAGTTCAAGGCATTGCATAAAGTCTCATTCTCGATTTGAAAAGGTTGTTGGCAATACATCAAATGAATATCCGCACGACTTTAAATAATGAATTACATGCGGTAATGCAAGGGTTGTATAATAGCTGCCCGAAACTCCATCGTGCAACAGAATAATAGATCCTGGTTTGACTTTCGACCTAACATTTTCAATGATTGTCTTTTCACTATTTGCTTTCCAATCTTCTGTATCTACAGTCCATAGAATTACTTTGTGCCCCATATTTCGAACGGTTTCCCATTCTGTAGTATCAAGAATTCCTCCCGGCGGCCGAAAATAAAAAGGCTTTACTCCACATGCAGCAGTAATTGCGTTGTCAGCCTTAGCGATGTCCATCATCACGAAACTGGTTGGTTTACCTGTGAGTTTTGTATGATAAAACCCATGGTTCCCAATTTCGTGTCCTTCTTTATGTATCCGTTTCATAGTTTGGGGAAACATTTCTGATCTAAACCCTAATACAAAAAATGTGGCATGAATATGTTCGCTTTTTAGAATGTCTAGAATACGCGGTGTGTATCTTTCACTCGGGCCATCGTCAAATGTGAGATAAACCTTATTTTGAGCAGCATTCGCAAAATCGGTTTGTTGACAGAACAGCAGTAACAAGCTGAAAAATGAGAGAAATAAAAAATGTGCTGTATTCTGAATCATTCCAGGTCTTCTCATGAATGGGCCCCCCTTGCTCATATATGAAGTGGTTGTACTCGATTTCCATGAACGATTAAGGAAAACAGCCAGTACTTCAAATATGTTCAGGGTTAGCTTGGTTTATCCCAATCGTTACATTCATTTATTTGTACCTCCGACATGATAAGGATAAACGAATTTCTCACCATACCAGCATTCAATTTTCAAGAGGAAGCTATCAGATAAACACTTCAACTTAAATTCGAAGTTGAGTTGGTACACTGGAGAGGATGTAAGCATTGGATAGTTAAAGAGCCGCTGGCACCTGGGAAACGGAAAGAGTTTATGAAGACCCATTTCGAAAACGATTGGGATAAAGTGCATATTTTGAATTACGCGTTTAAACGGGAATGCAATATACCTGAACAAACAGAGCAGTCAATTCGACTGCTCTGTTTAACGTGCCTAAAGTACCCGTTTTTTAAAAGAATTTGCTTGATAAAACCCCGTTGGCGGTGCAACTATCGACATAGTGCCCATTTGAATTCCAGACTCTGCGAATGCTACAAGGCGTTTTGTCATTTCTCCGCCGACTGAACCATTCTCTCTGGAAGTTGTTTCTGGACCTAGTACTATTCCTAGTTCGGCCGCAATTTCGTATTTCATTTGTTCAAGTACACTTGATGCGGAAGAGACTCGTGTTGCCATAATAAGACAACCCTCCACTATGTAAGATAACTGTAATCTTAGTATCTCTTTGGCAGAACTGGCTATACAGGGTTATCTTTAATCCTTTAATTGACGTATACATAAACGCGGGATAATGTTTAGATGTGATTTATGAATAGGAGGATTCTTTGATGATGATAGCAACAATCAGCGTGATTGGAATGAGTTGTTCTGGATGTGCGAATTCAGTTGAAAAAGCGTTAGAAGCTGTGGATGGAGTTCGACACGCATCAGTTGATTTGCAAGGAGAGAAGGCAACAGTTGAATACGACGACTCGCGAACTAAAATTGAGGATTTGAAACGTGCAGTAGAGGATGCCGGCTACGAAACAAATCCTTCAATGTAAAGAGAAGGGGAAGGATTCCCTTCCTCGATAGTGTCTTAATTATTGTTTTTTACTCTTTGGATTCTATCGCACAGAACCTTTTTATCATTTGCCCATTTACTGTAATTGTTTCAAAAAACATATCATATGGCCTTACCCATATATCCCCTTTGGTATTTTGGTAGACCACTAGCCACTCTTCAGTTTCACTATGACGGGCTATGTATAAGAATGTGTAGATTCGACCTTTGTAGTGGCGAAATTGCTGCCCGAATTGGATGTTTTGCATTCTTTCCTGGGGTGTCAATGAATGACCTCCTATTATTGATATTGTCCTTTGAATAGTTGCAACTAGTTAAAATTACAAACGATTCATTGGAGACACTTGATATAAAAAAGCACCCTCTAACATAAAGGTGCCATAGACTATTCATAATGGTACATGATTTGATGGGGTAAAGCGATTTAAATCACAAAACCTACTCTCGGCCATATACCAAAAATACCGGGGTACGGAACAAAAAGACCGGGTGCTGGGAAAAATTGAACGGTCTGCATATCGGAGTTATCTTCGCCAGGTCTAAAGGCTCCATTTGTAAATTCATCATTGGCTTCATCACTGTAACCTGTTAGTTGAGCTGTATGAACAATAATTATGCCATCGTGCAACGCTCTATGAACCAATCCTTCATGGACTCCATAAACAGAATGGCAACGAACCCATTGCCCGACATATGGGCGCATATTCTCCTTGTTATAATCCATTGAAATGGCCTCCCGTCTATCCGTATATGCCTACATTACGCATTCATTAGGAACGTTTCCTGTGCGTTTGTCACGGTAAGCAATTGCGTAATTGATAATTACCTAGGGAGGCCTGTTTATAATTTTGTGTTACTTTATTTTTCCTCTATACAATAAAAAGGTAGTACAGTATAATAGAAGGGTTAACAGGAGCGGAGTATTACTAAAGACTTTTTAAGAGGTCCCATTCTAGAAGTATTACTTTTTATTGCAGATTCAAACAGGCATGGCCAAAGGAGCCATATGGTCGCATGAGAGGCAGGGCATGCGATGTGTCTCAAGTTAAACTTGTTAGCTTTGCAGCCATTCATGATGGCTGCTTTTTAAGTTTTATGGCGGGAGCGTGCGAGAATCGAACTCACCCATCCGGCACCACCGGACGCACATGGTTTTGAAGACCAGGAGGGACACCAGCACCCCATCCGCCCCCATGCAAATTAAAGTATAAAACAGAGTACCTGTGATGACAAGCTAGGCGATAGCGAGAATCAATTTTTAAAGTACTTTGAAATTACATTCTTTCTATTGCTTAGGTGCAATGGTTAAAAAGAGTATTGGTCCAAATAAGCTGGAAAATATTGCAGCAAGGATGATAGCTTCAGCAAAAATAACGGGTATCATGTGAATGCTTACACCAATTTCTGCAGCTGCAGCGATAAGACTAAGCCTGGCGGAAAGCAAGCAGCCGCCCGCAAATGCATACCGCCAGCCAAATGAATTCTTAAGGTGGAGGGCTGGAATAACCTTAACCGTAAAAGCGACGGCGATTAAAATCGGGATCCAGATTAAAGTATTTACGGACTCGAATGCGTGAAAATCGAAGTCGAGGCCTACAGATATGAAGAACATCGGAACTAGAAAACCATAACCAATACCGTGGCTATAATCGTGAAGTTTCTGTTTGAAGGAAAAAGGAAGAGCCGAGACAAGCATTCCTACAAGGAAGCTTCCGAGTATTGGTTCTGCACCGCTGAATTCTGCCAAAGCGCAGGTAATGGCTAAGAGAGCAACTATCGCACGAATCCGAGTCTGCACATCACCTGCAAGACGGCGGAAAAACGGAACCCGCTGCATAAACCGTAAGAGTACATAGATTGAAATTGTGAATGGAATGATGGCAAGTGTTAAAAACACCTGAAGTAAGTTTCCTGATGACTTGCTGCTGATGAACATGGATAGCAGCAACATACTAAAAAAATCGGCAATCAGAGCTGAAACAAGCACAGTTTGTCCGTAATTTGTTTGAATTAATTTTGCTTCCTCTAAGATTGGAAGAATTATTCCAAGTGAATTTGTTGAGAACAGCAGTGCAAACATATATGGATTACTTGGCTTAGGAGTATAGCGGCATAGGACAAGTGAAATTACAAAGCTTAGCAGTAATGTTGATGAGAAGATTGCAAATCCAATGTAAGCTGAATTATACTTACTGTTTTTCCACGCTTTTGGGTTGAGCCGAGTAACATCTACTTCAAGGCCCGATAAATACATCAAAAAAAGTAATCCAAAATCAGCTAGATGGTTTAGCCATCTAACTTCCTCATCTGACAGATGTGTAATGCCTGAATGAAGAAGCATACCAAATAGTAAATAACTAACGGTAGATGGAATACGTAACAGAGGGAATTTTGTAAGCAGAGCACTAAATACGAACGATGTTGCCAAAATGAGCAGAAAGGTGAAGATGGTATCGTTCATAGTACACCTCCGCACACCCATTTTATGAGCG
>JAKADF010000344.1 GCA_021820805.1 Bacillota bacterium | reverse complement strand
ACGTGTTATTCTGGTTCATGACATTATTGAGCAACCATTCGTATCTATTATCATTCCCACACGCGAGAAGAAGTTATTACTAGAACGTTGTGTTTCGTCTGTTTTGGAAAGGTCTACGTATCAAAATTACGAAATTATCATCGTTGATAATGGAAGCACGCAGTTTGAGACGTTAGCCTACCTTGATGAGATGAAGCGTCATGAAAGATGCCGTCTGTACACGCTGCACATTCCATTTAATTATTCAAAACTGAACAACTTTGCTGTAGATCAATGCATAGGTGATTACGTTGTTCTGCTCAACAATGATACAGAAGTCCTTTCAGAAGATTGGATCGAACAACTTTTGAAGTATGCCCAATTACCTCATGTTGGTTGCGTCGGCGGAATGTTACTCTATCCGGAAGGGACGGTGCAACACGGGGGCGTCATTGTCGGGGAAGAACTGATCACCCACGCATTTTACGGAAACTTAATGAGCGAACCGGGATATTTCGGGATGCAGCAAGTGGTTCGCAATACATCTTGTATCACGGGTGCTTGCCTCATGATTAGGAAATCGACATATGCTCAGGTTGGGGGATTGAATGAGAGACTTGACGTTGAATGCAATGATATCGATTTTGGATTGAGAATTCGGCAAACTGGTTTATTTAATGTATACCAGCCGCGAGCAGTTCTTTACCATCACGAATCAGCGACACTAGGCCGGGGAATAAAGTATGAAGAAAATAATCGACTTTTTCAAGAAACATGGGCGTTAACGTGGAGATTAGCGGATGACTACTTCCCGCTATCTCGTATTCGGACTGCAATGTTACGAGATCATTTAAAGGGAATAAACAACGTTTCCATTTTTGGCGCGAGTATTTCAGGTCAAGAAGTAGTCAAAAGTTTGCTTTCCTGTGGCATTCACATAGATTCCTTCATCGATAATTCACCAAGCAAGTATCCAGGTGGGTACATCGGATATCCGACTTATCCGGTCGAATTCGTGCAACAACTTACTATAGATGCTATCGTTATTGCCTCGCTGGGGCACAAAAATGCAATGCATGAACAACTGAGGCAACTTAATTATCAAGGTAAAATCATTAATTATTGATAGCGAGAGGTGATTTTGTTAAATTATTATTTATTAATAGAGGTTGTCCGGAAAGAGTCAAGAACTCTGATGTCATCTTACCTTAACCCTTTCCGGACACGCTTTAATAGGGGGAAGCTACGTGTTAAACCATAAATGCTTGGCGATAGTCATTTGCAACTGGAACAATAAGGATGACGTATTGAAATGTATTCAATCGGTTATGGAATCAAAATACCAAAATTTTGATTTATTTGTTGTGGATAATGCATCAACCGATGATTCTGTCAAGGCTATCCAAACTATGTTTAGTAACCAATTAACTTTAATTTGCAATTCGAATAATGGAGGTTCTTCGCGAGGCTTTAACACTGGGATTTCCAGGGTCTTGGAAGGAAGCTATGAGTATGTTCACCTACTTGATCACGATGTTATTTTAGACGACGAGACGTTGTCCACTTTATATGAATATATGGAAACACACCCTGAAGTGGGGGCAGCAGGTTCGAAATTTTGTTATTTGGATGATCCAAAACGTGTTCAGTTCTATGATTCTTCTATTGATTGGAAGGCATTCACCTTAAACACACATTACTCAGGGTATATGGAAGATGACGAACGCCTGCCGGAAGTCGTAGCCATCGATTTTTGCCCTGCTGGTTCTGTCATGATTCGAACCCAAATACTTCGGGAGATTGGTTTCTTTGATGAGAACTATTTTATGTACTGGGATGATGTCGATTTAGGCTATCGGATGCGAAATGCGGGACACCAATTAATTGTTTATGGGAAGTCTAAGGTTTTACATAAGTTTGGTGCAATTTCTCGCAAAAATACGATGACCCACTATTATTTTACAAGAAATCGCATTCGTTTTTTTGCGAAATATTTGCCGGATGACGAGATCGATTCTTTCGCTGACTCCATATCACAGGAAATGGCGAGGATGAGCTATATGAGCACATTCACAGGTCGAATCAACGGTACATTGACCACGTTACTCGCGATCGATGATGCATTACACGATGTAGTGGGAAGAGCATCTCAACGTGCTATTCTTTCAATTGAAGAGTTTACCACTGCATCAGAAAAGCTACACGTGCGAATGATGTCAAAAGAAACTATTTATATTTTGGATTGTGAATCGGATTCTGTCGTATATCGTGTTACAAAGTTGTTCGCAGATATCATTACCAATCAACAGTTAAAAGTTGTGTCAAAACAGTTGCCCACGCATGAGTTGAAAAAGACTGTAGAACTTGGGGTCGATATCATCAGCTATGACGAATTTTGCAATCGAGTAGGCAGGAACGATCTTGTTTGTTCAACCTGCCCGCATGTCCTGGACGCGGATAGTGATACAGTAAATGGTGGGGACATATGTGTAGATAGTTTTTTGCACGTTGTTGACACAGAGGAAGATCGCAATTATTTGAGTACTTTTGTCCATGTAGAAAAAATGTATCGAGCAATTAATTTACCTTATGTGAAACTTAAACTGAGAGATCTACGCGAGCAGATGGAGTGAATAAGCTTTGAACCTCTAAATCAATTGCGGAAACGCAAATTGTCAACTAAGAATGCACGGTAACTGAGGACTTTGAAAAAATTTTCAATCCGCGGCTTGGTGGAATCTGGCATAATGTTGATGGGAGGTATATTTTTGCAAAAGCGCAATTTATATGCAACGCAGAATAATCCATATTATATCTATGCGCCTGAGTATACTAGACGATCGGCGGGGGTAAAGGTTCTACATTATTTATGTCACTCGCTAAACTTAATTGGTGAAAATGCCTTTGTCATCAATGATAAAACAGCCGGATGGCTACGGACGCCTGTGGTAACTCAGCAAATCGCTAATCATCATCTGAGTATTGGATTAAGTCCAATTGTTATATATCCAGAAGTTGTGCATGGCAATCCGTTGAGTGCGAAAAATGTTGTTAGGTACCTGTTGAATGTTCCTGGACTGCTTGGCGGTCCCTGTGACTACGAGGACAGCGACATGATTTTTGCATTTGCCAAAGCGCTGTTACCATCTAACGCTTCCGATGAACATGTCTTATTGCTTCCGACAATAGATGTAAATATTTTTAACTTCGACCCAAAACTGTTTTATCCGAGAGACACAGTTGTGTATTACTTTGGACACTATACGAAGGCCAATGAGGAATATCCTGAAATGATGAAATACCTTTCAGCTAATGCTATACAGATTACATCTGAGTACCCTGAAACTCATGAAGAACTTGCCGATTTATTCAGAAGATCTAAATTGTGTGTTTGTTTCCACTCATCAACCTTGGTGTCGGAAGCAATTCTTTGTGGATGTCCAGCGTATATTGTGGATACACCGTACACCAAAACCTGGATCGGTAAGGATGAGCTCCCGTTTGAGGGGTTTTGTAAGGGATTAGACGATGAATCGATCCGTATAGCTATGAATTCTATCGATGAGTATGTCACGAGTTATCATCAATTAGAGAATAATTTTTGGAAACAATTAGATAACTTTGTTTCTATTACGCAAAAAAAATCAAAAAACTTTCCAAGTAATGCATAAAGTTGTTGCATGGATCTTATGCACAGGAAAAAAGGAAATAAGCATGTCTAGTAAAGGTTTTTCTTGCTAGATGTCGAATGATGTAGGAAAAGTCGTTGTTTGACATGCAGTGATTGCCTAATTTATTGAATGAGGTGCCTTTTATGTCCTTTTTCTCTAATAAACGAATTCTTCTCATTGGAGGAACCGGAACAATCGGCCAGGGATTATTGAAGGCACTCCTAGCGACCGCTCCTAAGGTTATCCGAATCTTAAGTCGAGATGAATTTAAACAGTACGAACTACAGTCTGAATACAAGGAATTCGACAATGTTCGCTATCTATTGGGCGATGTCCGCGACTACAGCCGTGTTTTGCGAGCCATGGAGGACATCGACATTGTGTTTCACACGGCGGCTTTGAAACATGTGCCAGCTTGTGAATACAATCCGTTTGAAGCGGTTCAGACAAACATTCTTGGTACACAAAACGTGATAAACGCTGCAATCGCGTTGAACACAAACAAGGTGGTAGTCACCAGTACTGACAAGTCAATCAGTCCGACAAACACTTATGGAGCAACAAAACTTGTTGTGGAGAGGCTTGTTGCGGCTGCTGAATACAGTAAAGGATCTGCAAAAACTATTTTTTCGGCGGTTCGGTTTGGCAATGTTTTAGGCTCGCGTGGTTCTATCATCCCGCTCATGAAAAAGCAATTATTGGAAAACAAACCGTTGACGATCACGGATCCGCTGATGACGCGGTTCATGATGACTCAGTCAGAGGCTATCTCTCTCACTATGAAAGCGGCTGAAAGCGCGCAGGGGGGGCAATTATTAATATTGAAAATGCCCGTGCTTTTACTTGGCGATTT
>JAKADF010000005.1 GCA_021820805.1 Bacillota bacterium | reverse complement strand
GCCATAAGTCGGATTATCCAACTTTCCTTCAATTGCTGCGACTTCCGTTTTGATTTCTGACAAACCGGTCGCAGGGTTTGTTACTGCTCCGAGAATTGCTGCAACTTCTGTTTTGATTTCTGAGAGACCAAATATTGGACTGTCGAGTTTCGTCTCAATTGCCCTGACTTCATTCTTAATCTCAGCCAAACCGAAGTTCGGATTATCGAGTTTTCCTTCGATATTAGCTACTTCAGAAGCAATCCCGCCAACTAAATTTTCTATATTGGCGACTTCCGTTTTTATCTCAGCTAGGCCGAAAATAGGGCTGTCTAACTTGACCTCAATTGCGGCTACTTCTCGTTTAATTTCCTCAAGTCCAAAGCGTGGATTGCTTAGTTTACCTAAAATCTCTTTAACTTCATGCTTAATTTCTTTCAAACCAAACCGAGGGCTGTTAACCTTATCCTCAATATCTGCTACCTCTTTTTTAATCTCTTCCAGACCAAAAAGAGGATTATCGAGCTTTCCTTCGATGCATCGAACCTCTGTCTTAATTTCTTCCAAACCAAAACACGGATCCGTTAGATTCTCGTCAATTTCAGTGAGCTTTTTCTTAATAGCCTCTAGTACTAGAAACAGTCTAAAAATAATTTCACGATCACGTTCACAACCATCACCACAACTGCATTCATCTTCATAGTTGCCACAGTGATTGCACTTTTTCCGCTTGTCCATATTGCATCTCCTTTCGCAAAATTAACCAGCATACTAATCTGTTTTCACGCATGCCCCCCTAAATCAGAGAGATACTGAAGTCTATGTCATATGAAATTTTTTGCTATCTGGATTAGCCTGCTTGTTACTAGTCATCAGTTGATTTTTTACCAAGATCTTTATAGGCTCTCTCCATTTCGCAAAGCATGCATTTACAATCTTTTTTATGATGCCTATTAGGTTTCTTCTCGCGGTCATCTAATTCAGGTTCTGGAGCTGCACACAAATGCTGAGGAAGGAGATTTTCTACAATGTCTCCTAGTTTCAGAAGAAGAATCATTTCCTTTCTGGAGATTGCACTAATAGTCGAACGTACGCTTTTGTTCACAGCAAAAATATCTTCGACCTCAAGACATGGCACCCGCTCTTGCCCTGAAAGCGTTCCGAGCATATATTGGACTTTCTCCGCTTCGGCATTTATCAGGTGAGATAAACCTAGCTCCTCAAAGGCAATAGACGCCAGGAGCAAATTCGTTACGTCTTCCCGAGAGAGCGATATGGATGGTTCAACATCCGGGATATTAGGAAAAGACAATGTAAGCACCCCTTCTACTCAGATGGTTTGATAGACCATCGTATGATGGGGTGAAGATGGAACAACGGGGCAAATGCTAGCAGGCAAAACCCTATTTATGAGATTGGGTAAATAGTCTAGGTGTCATGAAATAAGTAGGTCGATATACTTTAGGTAGTTCTAAAAGAGATAAAACGCAAGTGGAAACTTTTGTATGCAGGGCCTAAAATGACAGAAAGAAACCACCAGCATAAGGTGTGGTGGACTGAGCTCGTTATATTGAAATTACTCTTCACACTCCTCTTCTTCCTTGCATCTTACTTCCTCTTCAAATTCTTCACAGTATGTTTCATGTTTGAAATCGAGGATGTCTTCAAACTTAAACTGTAGTAACATCTCTTGTTTAATGATATTTCTCATCGTTCGCTCTACGCTTTTGTTTACATGCATGAGATCATGCAAAGAAGGGTCTTTGGACAAAACATGCTGAATTTTTTCTCCTTCAGCATTCATGAGATGAGATAAACTCATCTCTTCAAGAGCGATGGATGACATAAGCAGGTGGATTACTTCTTTTTTATTTAGTTTAATTTCAGGAGAAATGTTCGGGATGTTTGGAAATGACATGGACTGTCCCCCTGCTCACTAAAATATACTTAATCTATTTTTACTGTTATCCATGATTTCCCTCTAGCCACCTGTGAGATATTCCCTTTTATACCCAGTTTAGATTTTTTCGGCGTTCCCCCGACAAATATCTGAGCTTTCCCAGTTCTACCGTCCCGTCTTAAGTCAGTTTGTTCGTTGCGAGGCGACACATTTCCAACTTCCTGTGACATTTCAAAACGCTCACGTGGCTGAGAATGTGCAGCCAAAGTTTTACCGCCGCAAAAAGACATCAAAGTATCAATACTTTTGCTAGAGGATAACTCATCTCTAGAATGCACACTCACTTCAGTCGATTTTCTCTCTAATGGAGATGTCTCAATAATCCTCTTTATTCTTGAATAAGACAATTTACTGTTTGAGTGCTGTCTTACCATGTAAGGCGACGACTGAATCATTCGTTTTATCTTCTCGTATTGTAGCCCGTCATCATTCGTACTCAATTTCAGTTTCCTTCTCTTCTCGTTCCTCTTCTAATAGTTCTTTCGCCATTTCCATTGTACGAGCTAGTATCTTTTGTTTCTCAGTCAGTGCTTCCAGGATTCTTGCAACATAGCTTTGAAATTCATTAATTTGTTTATTAGTTGGGGACGTAGGGAATCCACCGTATGGTCCAGTAAAAGCCTGAATTTTTTCAGCCTCGGCATTGATCAAGTGGGCAATCGCAAGTTCCTCCAGAGCAATCGATTCAAGGATGTCATTGATTAGTTGTTTTCTAGTTGGTGGACTCGTCTGTTGCGGAAATTTAGGCATGCTCATGGAAGGTTCCTCCACAGTCAAATGATAATCCCACTTAAACAAATGTATGTCGATGCCATTTCTTATATGCTTTCCTCCAAGGCTTATCTACGCGCAAAACTACTTTGTAAAATTTTTGCTCGGCCTATGAAATAGACGTATAACCTTGGCGAATATCCCTGCATATAAAATAAAGTCAATGCAAACATAAAAATTTGGAGGGATTTTTTCATGTCAATGCCGACCATCCCAGATCTCGATGGACATATTAACATAACAAGGAGTCAAGCGAAAACCTTACTGCTTGTCTCAATCGGTATGGAGGAACTGGCTCTCGCACATCTACTTAATGCAGAAGCTGAAAAAGTTCAGTATGTATTGAGTGAAAACCCTAATCTAGACCAAGTTATCGCAATCAACACAGTTGTACAATCAACACTGAAAGATATCATCAAGAAGGAAATGCTCCTCGAATTCAAACTCGAAGAGGTAGAAAAGCTCGCCGAAGGTTCTTGAGTAAGACAGAAACCTCTAATTGATACATGGGCACTACAGGTAATTTCCGCGTGGAACTTTACCCATGAAAGCAGAACAGAAGTAAAGCGCCGCTGCAAAACGACGCTTTACTTCTCCCCCAAAACATTCTCTCGTCCCCCGCCCAATAAAATAGTACATATATCCTTGGCGAATATACCGGCATATAAATACAAAGTCAAAAACACACAAAACAATTTGGAGGGATTTCTTCATGTCAATGCCGACCATCCCAAATCTCGATGGACACATTAATATAACGAGAAGTCAAGCGAAAACATTACTGCTTGTCTCCATCGGAATGGAAGAACTTGCACTCTCACATCTTCTTAATGCAGAAGCTGAAAAAATTCAATATGTGTTAAGCGAAAACCCTAATTTAGACCAAGTCATCGCAATCAACACGGTTGTACAATCAACCCTAAAAGACATTATCAAGAAGGAAATGCTCCTCGAATTCAAACTAGAGGAAGTTGAGAAGCTGGCCGAAGGAACTTCCTGCTAAACTCCAATTCATTCCATATTGCGTTGAAAACGATAAAAAAGTAAAGCGCTGTCGCAAAACGACCGCTTTACTTTTTGCATTTTATACTCCCTAGTGCGCCCAACCAACCAGTGAGACCTTTTCTAACTGCTTCACGGCTGGCGTAACAACTGCAACAAAGTATGCCTCTCTCAGGCGTCTTGAGGCATTACTCTTGTTCACATACGCACCGCCTCCTGCATGAAGCATTCCCGCATTCGCCGCATCAAGTGTCAAATAGGAGCTTCCGAGGCGAATTTGTATAACATCATCACAATAGTCTGTTGTGTTATGATGTGAATCAATTAGTCCGTAGGCTTTCCCTCTCAGTGCTTCAAGTCTTTCTTCCAACTCATCAGGCTGTTGCCTTAAAAATTGATTTACCCCACCCTGCTTATCTTTCAACGCTCGAATACCCGAAATCGCAGCTCTCGTGATTCCAAATCCTATGCCTGCTTGGTCTAACACAAATTCACCGCGGATGCGCCTCACAAATGCATCAGCATCCTCATCAATCAACCATTTTTCAGGGATAAAAACGTCTTGAAAGCGGCAATTGTATGTAGCGGATCCGTTCAAACCAAGAAAGTCTTTCCTCTCTATTATCTTCAGGCCCTCTGCTGCACAAGGAACAAATGCAGCAATTCGCTTATTCTCATCTACCTGCGCAATAATTCCGAACCAGTGGCCTTGCCCCAAATTTGAAACGTAAGGCAAGAAGCCATTCACAAGGTACCCGCCACGCACCGGCGTCGCGTGAAGCAAAATTGATTCCATACCTGCGTAGTACTTTAGCGGGTTGGATAATCCAGTCGCGCCAAGCACATCTCCTGAAGCAAGCAGCGGCAATATCTCTTTTCTAAGGTAGGAACTTACGGCGTTCCGAACATAAATCATCGCCGCCATGTGACACCAAAGAGAAAAAGCAGTCGATCCGCAGATTGCCGCAGTCTCTTCAATCAGCCCGAGCGTCTTTGTAAACACCTCTCGACTCGGCGTTTCTGGACTCCCGTAAAAACCATGCTTCCCGAGTCCCTTCAGAACAGCCTCAGGATAGGAAGAATCTATATCTATCGCTGTAACTAACGGTTTTAAATGTACTGTTAGATATTCTTTCACTGCTTCTTGGTAACTAAGGGTTATCATAGCTTGCTACCTCCCAAGTATTACAGATGAACGAGATGACGGATCCGCCTCAAAAGACCGCACTCCCACTTGCATCGGGCCAATCTGACCATCGAGATTGCCTTCATCACTCTCGACGCCAATTGTAAGTACCCCATTCGCAAGCAACTCTTGAACAACGGATACGGAAGTATTCGCTGTCACGCGTGAACGCGGTAAGCTGCCAACATTTTGGGCGTTTATTGGGATCATCAAATCCTCCGCTTTATGCGTTTCTACTTTTGCATTTCCAAACGGGTACTCTGGATATTTACGATGAAAGGCTTTTACACTCACGACACAAACTGCAACGCCAAGTAAAAACAGGAGCCAAGGAACTGGGTTCCAAGCAGCATATACCATTGCAATTCCTCCCTTGTCTTCACCTTCACACTCACCTTACAAAGCGGCAGGTTTACGAATTTTTTGTACTTTTTGTACAGAGGCTTGATAGAGAAACATGACGCGTTGTGGATCGGAAATAAAGTGGAGTGTCAAGCCAACCAAAACTGTTCCGCCGATAAAGTTCCCCATAAGCGTAAATATCTGATTATGGGCCCAACCGTACCTTGCGAATCCCCACGAAAGGCGAGCAGCAGGACCTGCCGTAGTTAAAGCTGTATGCGTAACTTTTGCAAACAACGGCTGCTGTAAAATTGGCAGTGCAATAAAGCCGATGTTTGCGATACAATGCTCAGTCATTCCAGCGACGAACGCGAGTGGTCCGTAGTATGCAATGGCCATCTTCCCAATGTCAGTACTCATTTTGAAATGCAGGACAACACCAGTTTGCAGGAGCCAGGTACAGAAACAGCCCATTGCAAATGCCTGTATATCAGTTAACCCAGTCTTCATCGCCGCAATCTGGTGTGCCCTCGTAAGCCACGGTGCAAGCGCGTATCCACTGCCACCGAAAAAGACCAACACAGACACCATTAAGCTGCCAATTGCATTCCCGATATAGCTCACGACAACAAATACAAAGAATTGAAACCAGGAAATTCGCTTATGAAATACACCGATAATCCCCAGAACCATATCAGCTGTAATTAAACTTGCACCAGATACCAAGATAATAACGAGTGAAAATCCAAACATAAGCCCCATCAACAAATTCGCAATTCCCGGCCACGGAACCCCCGCACTAACAGACAGAGCAAGGATTGCACCAAAAGCAACCATTGCTCCTCCCATGACAGACAACAATAGAAACGCAAACGGCCTTTCACGCAATCTCGTACACTTATCCGTACACTCATCAGCTAAATCAACTACCAATTCTTCAATTCTGCGGGGCTGCAATTCCACTCTTTGCTCCACCTCGTTCCCTCGTTATCGTCACTTCCCGTGTGATTCGCTCTGAGTGATTCTTAGCTGTCGGAATTGCTGGCGCTGGGCCTGCTGGTGCCAGGGCTTACAGGAACCCCTTTTTAAAACCAACTTACTCAATGTGTTTTATCTGAATTCAATTTTAATTCAAAGACTACTGCGTATCATATACGCTGTCAATGCTTAATTCCGATTTTTTTGATTTGTATACTTGACAATTTATATTGAATTCAAATACAGTATAATCAGGCAATTCGAACAGCCCAAAAGGAGGAATGAAATATGGCTTTATATTTGGTTGAGTCAATACTTCCAAAAGATAAACGTGATAAGACTACGTTTGAGACAGCAATCCAAACACTGTCGGAAAACGCCGCCGACAAAGAAAGTTCACTTATAGAAGTTCAAGTTTCCAACGATTTCACTCGAGCTTTCCTTGTATTGGAAAGTACCTCACAGGCAGTAATTCGCGACATCTTTAACACCAGTAACCTGCCCGTTACACTTGTGAAACCTGTCCGCATTGTTGGAGCAAATCTCGACGACGTTCGGCAAAAAGAGACAAAAGTACGTTACCTGGTTGAATGGAACTTACCTGAGGGCTTGACGATGGACGCCTATATTGAACGAAAGAAAAAGAGCTCAGTCCACTACGCTGAGGTTCCTGAAGTGACTTTCCAGCGTACATACGTGTGCGAGGATATGACAAAGTGTCTCTGTTTCTATGACGGCCCAGATGAAGAAGCAATTTTCAAAGCTCGCAAAGCCGTCGGTGCACCCGTTGATGCAATTACAGAAACAATCTCCGTGCCTGCACCAATGAAAACAACCACTAGCCACTAAATGAACCGCAATTTATGAAATTGTGCTGACCAACTCTTGGGAGTTGGTACAACGTATACTGTGCTGACTCCCAAGAGCCCCCTTCTTTCAGGGATCTCCCACTCTACGACTCTGTGGATTACTTAAGATCCTTTCCACTTTTATGTAGTAATAAGTTAGTTGGCAAGTCTGCTTATACGGCTGTTCTTCGAGTTTTGTCAGCTATCGCGGTCACCTCGCCTACCCACGTGGAGGCATAGGGCCTCTTTTGTAGAGCATGGAGTATTTAATCATCATAGAGCGGATTATGTTCAACAATTTGTTTTGTGCCCATTGTGATGATATTTGCTTATTTACTTATTAGCAATTTAGCTATATAGTTAATTTGGATCGGAAGTCGTTATTACGATTCGGTAAGGAAGGTCTGTGATGAACGATGAATGAGAGTGTTTTTAAGGCAATGTCTGATGCAACACGTAGAAAGATCATCGAATTATTAAAGGAAGGGCCAAAGACAGCAGGTGAAATTTCTAATCACTTTACACATGCTCAGCCGACAATTAGCCGTCATTTGACCGTGCTCAAAAACGCGAATTTGGTTATTGATCAGCGGGAAGGAACTTTTATTATTTACAGGCTCAACACAACGATCTTGCAAGAATGGTTGGCATGGCTTCTTGAACACTTTGGAGGTGGTGAGAGCGATGAATAAGAAAAAGGCAATCCCTTGGTGGGGCTGGCTTTCGTGGATTTTGGTCATTGTTCTCGGGATGGTCACGTACTTTCATCTTCCTGCACAGGTTCCAAGCCACGTTAATTCGGCTGAAAAACCGGCTCTCTTCGTTTCGCGATTGTTAGCGGTTGTGTACGAACCGGGAATCATGCTCGTTATTATACTCTTATGGCATGTGTTGTGGAGGATTGACCCAAAGAAGAGGAATTACGAGTCCTTCTGGTCGACGTATCGATATATCGGCGGCGTCATTGTCGTGTGTGTTGGATTGATTTACCTGACGGTTTTAGGACATCTTTTGCACATTGGGTCTATGCGTTTGGCGCTGATCGTATACGGGGTCATGTTCATGCTTATAGCAAATGTGTTGCCGCGTCTTCAATCGAATTGGTGGATTGGGATTCGGACGCCTTGGACCCTTTCGAGCGAAGAAAGTTGGACTCGGACGCATCGGTTTGGAGGGCAACTCGGCATCCCGACGGCTATTCTGATTATCCTGCTCGCTTTTGTTTTGCCTATCAGTAAGATGATAGTTTTGGCGGCGGTCGGACCGATTCTATTGTGGGCGCTCATTACCGTCGTTGCATCGTATTTTTACGCCAAAAAGGAGTAACTGTGCTCGCAAAGTGCATCGTTATACCGTGGTGGGAGGGAATAACTTAATGACTCACAAAAAATATACTCAGTTTTTGGCGCTAATCGGCATAATTTGCAGCTATGTCATCATTAAGTCGTTGTTCTTTGTCCACGTAAGACCTGTGCAGACCGACGTAATCCAAGGCATCCTGGCTGGCTTCGGGATGGCGATTATCACGGCACAAATTATTGCCAAAATCAAGGGCACAAAGGTCAACGGGTGGACCACCATGTTTGGATTAGGCGTGCCAGACAACGGCATGTTGCTGCGAGCCGCGTGTACCCTAGCCTTTCCTGGTCCAGTCAACATACCGCAAGAGGCGATGTACTGGAAAACATCCGTTGATGGCGCGAGTCATGACCTCTCTGGAGAGCACGACTACATCATGCATTTTCCAGCGGGTGGTCTTCCACCGAACAATGCGTTCTGGTCATTAACCATGGGTGATGCGAAGAATCGCTTTGTGTCGAATTCAATCAATCGGTACAGCGTGAGTGATAGATCAGGACTCGTGCCAAACGCCGACGGCTCCGTCGATATTTACATTCAGAAGACCGCTCCAGCAGGTTTTGATTCCAACTGGCTGCCCGCGCCTTCGGGCAAATTCATTCTTTGGTTCCGCGTGTACATTCCCGGTGCGGCAATTCTGGACGGAAAATACAACGTGCCGCCAGTTGTGGGGGTGAAATGATGGAACATATGGAGTACGAGCATTTGCTGATATTCTGTGCCTGCGTAGTCGCGGTATGGTTCATTGTCATCTACTTTTTGCCGCGCATGCTTCTGTCCAGGTTCAAACGAGCGATCCTCGTTAGGGGGTTTGGCGAAGGTCCCGTCCCGGTCAACACGCTCTATACGCAGCCTCAAGAACTATTTGCAGATCCACTCAATGCCTCAGGCTCCAAATTAATGACTACCGGCGTGAACCGTGACACGCTCCTCGTGGTCGGCTGGTTGGACTTGAGGAAAGGTCCGCAAATCTTGCATGTGCCAGACATGGACGGTCGCTATTATAGCGTGCAGTTCACCAATCCATCGAAAAATACTAACTTTGCTTATGTTGGTAAACGCACCACGGGAACCGAGTCTGGCGCCTACCTCATCTCCGGTCCCGGTTGGAAAGGGTCCGTGCCGCAAGGAGTGTCCCAGATTTCTTCACCAAACAATTCGGTACTTGTGATTGGTCGCGTTTTTATCGATAGCGACAGCGACATACCAACCGCCCATGGGCTCGCGAAGCAGATACAACTATCATCCTTGACATAACCCTAACGGTCGGATGATCGTATCGTGCATGAATATGCGGACGTTGCCAGTTGGCGGTTATTGCGTATCAGGTTAAAGCAAGATACATTATTGTGAGGTGATACATCCATGAGGTTAGATTCAGAACGGGTTTATATTCGTAGGTTAGAGATGGGTGATCTTCAGGCATTACTGGATCTACGAGTGCGAAATCGTCATTTTTTTAAGCCCTTTGAACCCGTTACTTCAGACTCACATTACACTTTAAAAGGACAGCAAGAAATTCTAGAGAAAGTACAACAGAATTGGAAAGCTAATTTAGGATACGGATTTGGGATTTTTCTGACCAACGAAGATCGACTTATTGGACGAGTTAATCTAAGCAATGTGGTCCGTGGGGCTTGGGAAAGTTGTACAATGGGATATTTTTTAGATAAACACTGTAATGGACAGGGATTTACCACAGAGGCGGTTCGTTTGGCAATTGGTTTTGCTTTTGGTTCTGCGGAATTACATAGAATTCAAGCGGGCGTGATGCCACGAAATGTAGGCTCAATTAGAGTTCTTGAAAAAGTGGGATTCAGATACGATGGGTTTTCGGAGTTATATCTAAAGATCAATGGCATATGGGAAGACCATAATCTTTACAGTATTACACGAGAACGTTGGAATTTATAAGCTTGTTGTTCTTCAGTCATTGGGGGCTTTAGTTTAATAAGAAAAAGAAACGTGTACGACAAAACGACAGCACAAATCGCCGTCGTTTTTATACGTGATTTCTTCTGCGAATGTAATAACGAAACGCATATGCGATTTGAACTTTTGCACCTCAAAACCGAACCCGTTACTCTTTTGTCAGCTTTGGCGGCTACCCCGCTAACCTCCGCGACGGAATAGAGCACTTTTTGCCAGCTATGCCATCTTTCCGCGAGCCTTCCAGCCTTCCAGCCTCCCCATGTTACAACCTAACATACATTCCTATCTCTTAATTCTTGCATTGTAATAGATGGCATGATATTAGTTAGATAGTCTAACCTAATTATCAGAATTAATAAATAGAAATAATTTTAAACTAAATATAAAAATATACCTCGTCGTCGATATATCCCTAAAAACCTGCATTGGCGGTGTGAAATATTGAGATTTTCAATAGAAAAAAAGCTTATTACTGGATTTCTATTAGTAGCAATTATCTTTGGATGTACCAGCGGGGTTTTATACTCATACATAAAGAAAGTAAACGAATCGTATGCTGATTTGGTCAATCGGCGTACCGTCATTGAAACGAATGTAAAGGATATACAAAACCTATCTTTACAGCAGACAAATGCGATGCGTGCCTATCTTTTAACCCGAAATAAGAGTTTTCTAAATGAATTGGAGAGTGCCAATGGCCAACAGTTGCGATTAATCAACCAAACTGAGAATCTTGCACTTTCATTCAACAGCAAAGACTCCCTCAAAAACCTGGAATTATTAAATCAAGAATATAAAGCTAAGTACACCGAGGATATAAATATTTTCAACCAAGGTCACAATCTACCTGATGCTTTACAATACTTTAATTCACAAGTGTATCCCATAGGTGGAGAGGAACTCATTAAGACTGCCCAGGATGTCGCGAATACACAGCAAAAACTAATGCAGCAAGGCAGCATTGCGAATACTAAGATGGTCTCCCGGATAGAGAATGTTTCTATATTATTGACCTTCCTGACAATTTTGTTGGCAGTTATGATAGGCTTCTTCATCTCACGAGGAATAACCAGAAGCATTAATAAAATAACCCGTGTAATTAAGACAGTTGCTTTAGGAGGACAGTCCATTTTCCCGCGTGTCGAAATTAATTCTCATGACGAGATTGCCGATATTGCAGCTGCGTTCAATGGAATGGCACAAGCCTTGGAGGAACACGCGGAAAAAGCAAAGGATTTCATGCAGACAATGGAAGAACAGAATTGGCTCAAAACTAGCATTGCTGACATTGCAACCATGTACCAAGGAATAAAAGACCTCCAAACATTAGCACAATTATTTATTTCAAAACTCACCCCAATGGTTGAAGCTAGCTACGGCATTTTTTACTTTAAGCAAGGCCACGGAGGTAGTTCCTATCTAAGGAAGCTCGCTGCATATGCTGACGCTGAACCAAGCATTAGCCCACAAGGGTTTCCGATAGGTGTTGGTTTAGTTGGAGAGTGTGCCAAAACAAAGAAAACTATAAACTTAACGGATATTCCGGAAAATTACACGAAAATTGCTTCTGGAGTCGGAATGGCTTCGCCAAGAAATATTCTGATTCTCCCTGTTGAATTTGAAAATAAAATCATGGCAGTCGTTGAACTCGCTTCATTTAAGGTATTTACGCCTATTCAACGGATTTTGTTAGAAGAAGTCCTTGGTAATATTGGCATTACCTTAAACAGTATTGTGGGACAAATGCAGGTGGAGAAATTACTCAAGGAGTCACAAGCTCTCACAGAAGAACTTCAGAGCCAATCTGAGGAACTTCAATTACAGCAGGAAGAACTCAGAAGCATCAACGAGAAACTGGAAGAGCAATATAAAAACTCGGAACAAAAAACCAAAGAATTGGAGAAGACCAAAGAAGCACTGGAAGAAAAGGCTCAGCAATTGGTCTTAAGCTCCAAATATAAATCCGAGTTCTTTGCAAATATGTCACATGAGTTACGTACGCCGCTCAATAGTCTGCTGATTCTAGCGCAAATGTTGGCAAAGAATATTGAAGGCAATTTATCCCCAAAACAAATTGAATTCGCAAACACAATTCACTCATCTGGACGCGATCTACTTAGTCTTATCAACGATATTCTAGATCTGTCCAAACTTGAATCAGGCAAAATGGAGATGACTCCCGAAATAATTGAGTTGCAAAATGTCTACTCGTATGTGGAACAGAGTTTCCTCCCAATTGCACATGAAAAAGGTATTGAGTTTGTGGTTCAAAAAGATTCAGATGTTCCAAAAATGATTCAGACGGATGAGCAGCGCCTGAAGCAGATCCTGAAAAACTTATTGTCGAATGCTTTTAAGTTTACGGAAAGCGGAAGTGTAACACTTCACATATACAAAGCAAAGAAAGAGTCCTATATTTACAAAGAATTAACACGCGCAGATTCAATATTGGTATTTTCCGTTACAGACACAGGTATTGGGATTCCTAAAGAAAAGCAAGATATCATTTTTGAGGAGTTTAGGCAAGCCGACGGAACAACGAATCGGAAGTACGGTGGCACAGGACTCGGGTTGTCTATTTGCAGAGAAATCTCACAACTATTAGGTGGCTTTATTGATGTAGAGAGTACAGAAGGTATAGGCAGCACGTTCAAACTGCATCTGCCTATCGACCATGCGTCTATTGTCCCCAGTGCGACCCCAATCCCAATACCAATCTCTGCCGAGCCTGAAGTCGCTGCATCCGCATCCATATCCGTATCCGCACCTGCATCTTTCACAAGCACCCATTCGCTATCCTCTAGCAGCGAGTTTGCATTCCTGTCTGCTCAGTCAAAGAAAATCTCAGATACGGAGAATAACAACATAGCTCAATTCGAAGGTAAAAAAATATTAGTTGTTGACGATGACATTCGGAATGTGTTCGCGCTGACAACTGCCCTTGAAAACCAGAAAATGAAAGTTGTATTTGCGGAAAATGGCAGAGAAGGTATCGAAGTTCTAAAAAGCAATAAAGACGTAAATCTCATACTCATGGATATTATGATGCCTGAAATGGATGGGTATGAGGCAATGCGTGCCATTCGAAACATGAATGAATACCAAACACTCCCGATTATCGCGCTTACCGCGAAGGCTATGAAATATGATCGCGAAAAGTGTATCGAAGCAGGTGCTTCAGACTATATCAGCAAACCAATAAATTTAGAGCAGCTCTTCTCATTGATAAGAGTTTGGCTGTATAGATAGGTGACCCGATGATAAACATGAACATGAGTATACTTCCAAATAATACAACTGAAGAATATTGTGAGCTTGAGAAAATTGAAATCGAACTTTTGCTTGACGGAATTTATCGATTCTATGGTTTTGATTTTAGAAATTACGTATTTCCTTCTATTCGCCGCCGAATTTGGCATCGGATTCATACGGAAAAACTGCAAAGTATTTCTGCACTTCAGGATAAAGTTCTTCATGACTCCGAAACTATGGATAGATTGTTTGCAGATTTCTCTATTAATGTAACGGAAATGTTTCGCGATCCCGATTTTTTTCGCTCCTTTAGAGTAAATGTGATTCCATATTTAAGAAACTATAGCGATATTCGAATTTGGCATGCAGGTTGTTCAACAGGCGAAGAGGCTTACTCAATGGCAATTCTCTTATATGAGGAAGGGCTGTACGACAGGACACGAATTTATGCTACTGACATGAATGAATCTGTGCTGCGAACTGCAGAAAAAGGCATCTTCCCTCTAAATCGAATGCAATTATATACAAAGAACTACCTGCAGGCAGGCGGCACTAAAGCGTTTTCAGAGTATTATACAGCATCTCCCGAGCATGTAACTTTCCACCCATTCCTGCGTGAGAACATAACGTTTGCTCAACATAATCTCGTGACTGATGGTTCATTTAATGAATTTCACGTAATAGTTTGCCGAAATGTGATGATTTACTTTAACAGATCTCTTCAAAATCACGTACATAACCTCATTTATGAAAGTTTGAGTTTATCTGGAGTACTAGGGCTTGGTAATAAAGAAGGGATTACATTAACAAGCAATCCTGATTGTCATGAGGAGATTGATACAAATGAAAAACTTTACCGAAAAATCAAGTGAAAACAAGCATGACACCATAAAACCCCAAACGACAAAAGTGAACTATACTAACATTTATCAGAATACAACCAAACAGAAAGTAGATATTCTCATGGTAGATGACCATCCTGAAAATTTACTTGCTCTAGAGGCCGTACTAGGAACATCCAATTATAATTTAGTCAGTGCGCTTTCTGGAGAAGAAGCTTTAAAACTTTTACTAAAAAATGATTTTGCGGTCATCTTGCTAGATGTCCAAATGCCAGGAATGAATGGTTTTGAAACGGCAGAGTTCATAAAAGCAAGGGAAAAATCAAAGGATATTCCAATTATTTTTATTACAGCAATTAGTCAGGCCTCAGAGCATGTGCTTCACGGATACTCTGTTGGCGCGATTGACTACATTTTCAAGCCGTTCCAACCTGAAACGTTAAAACTTAAAATTGAGGGATTCGTAAAGCTCTATCAAAATCGCGAGCGCATCGAGTTTCAGAACGAACTACTCAAACAGCGTACATCAGAACTTGAAGAATCAAACATAAAATTGAAGAAAACAACTTCTGCATTACGAAAAACAGAGGCTCTTGCTCGTATAATCAGCGACACATCGATAGACACGATTGTTACATTCGATGAAAAAGGCAACATTTTAACGTTGAATCCGGCATCTGTGCAAATGTTTCAGTACAAAAGCGAAGATTTGTTAAAACAAAGTATTAAGGCACTTCTTCCAGGGCTATGGTGTGAGTCAAAAGAGCAACTGTCTATAAATGTTCTCACCCAGGCAAAATTTGAAACCGGAAAATTAATAGAAACTGAAGCTGTACGAAGAAACGGAAACATATTCCCTGTTGATATTCAAATTGGTGAGGCAAGTTTGGGTGACCAGCACATTTATATTTGCTCCATAAGGGATATATCTCTACGTAAACAAATTGAAAAAGAACAAAAAGAACAGTATGACCAATTAGAAAAGCTAGTACAAGAGCGTACCTATGAACTCTTGTTGGCCAATGAAAAACTCCAAAAAGAAAGTAATGAACGACAGAAAATTGCAGATAAGCTGCGCGAATCCAACTATACAGTTGAACGAATCCTAGACAGGTTTAGAAAAATTTTTGAATCGAGTCCCTGCTTGATTGAAATTCGTTCAATGCGTGATTACAGATATGTAGATGTAAATGAAAGCTGGCTGAACTTTACAGGATATAGTTACGATGAAGTAAAAAATATAACAAATGATATGCTTCGGTTGACTTTCGAATCAGCAGAATACTCGACTGATATCGCTCGTACGGAGGCATCAAGACATATTCAGAATGCTAAAATAAGTTATTTCACCAAAATTGGTGGCAAACGTGAAGGATTGCTATCGACAAAAACTATTGAAATTCAAGAGGAATCATGCATTTTAAGTGTTATCACCGACATTACTGAAATGCAAAATTTAGAAAGAGAAATTGCGCGGTTAGATAGGTTAAACCTAATTGGTGAAATGGCTGCAGGCATTGCTCACGAAATTAGAAACCCGATGACAACAGTTCGAGGATTTTTGCAATTGCTAAAAAAGAATCCATCCACTATCTACATTGACTTAATGGTTGAAGAATTGGACAGGGCTAATACAATCATTACTGAATATTTGGCACTTGCGAAAAATAAGAAAACAGACCAAAAATTACAGAACTTAAACTTGATAATACATACTCTGTTCCCTTTAATACAAGCAGAAGCCACACTCACAAATAAGTATATAACTCTGGAATTAGATGAGTGCCCTCCTTTACAATTGGATGAGAAGGAAATTCGACAACTCATTTTAAACTTAGTTCTAAATGGGCTGGAGGCAATGTCAGCAGGCGGCAAAATGACAATTAAAACGTCATCAGACTCTAAGGAAGTTACCCTTGAGATTTGCGATGAAGGATGCGGAATTAAAGACGATTTACTTGAAAAACTTGGTACTCCCTTTGTCACGACGAAAGAACATGGAACAGGTCTCGGTTTAGCTGTGTGTTATAGTGTAGCTGCAAGGCACCACGCAGCAATTAACGTGAAAACAGGAAAGACAGGAACTGTATTTTACGTACGCTTTCCGCTTTCAACTTGACCAAAAGTAAAAAGCCGCCAGACAACTGAACAATCGTATTTTATACCTTCCCATACACTTCCGGGTTCTTCAATCGGATTTCGATTCTTTTTCAATAATCTAAGTCTATAATGCATACTAGCCTGATGTTTAAACTCGTCAGGGGAAAAACGCACGTAATTAAACACACACGTTCAGACTACCCTGAGCCAATGATTATCTTAGTACAAATATGCTTTTAAGCTATAAAACTTTGGCGGCCTATCGTAGAGAAAAAGGAGTGTGCCCTAAAAAATGGATGAAAAAGAACAAAAACAACTTGCCAGAAAACGTCGTGAACGTAAACTTCGTGCTTGGCTAATGACATTATCGTGGACTACTCCTGTCGTTGCTTTTGGCGGGTTTTTTACAATTTGGCACCATATTAGTACTGCAGTAAATCCACCGCAGCAGCCGTCGCAAACTTCCGTTTCGACTCCATCTGGTTCAAATACGACAAGTACAAACCAGAGCCAAGTTTTGTTACAGATCGGTTCAAGCGGCAGGCAAGTACGTGCTCTTCAAGAGCAACTCGCAGAACTTGGATATTTTCATCACAGAACTACACACTATTACGGAACAGTTACAGCAGATGCCGTTACGGCATTTCAGGCCGATCATAACTTGCCTCAAACTGGAACTGTTGACAGCAATACGCTTACGGCAATTGGGCAGGCCGTCAAAGACAACAGTGCAAATAACTTAGTTCAATCAGGCGACGATGGAAACTCAGGGAGTAATATGGGCGGTGATGACAGCTCGAACAGTCAGCCGTCATACGGATCGTACAGCTATTCGGGAAGCAATGGATTAAGTCAACAACAGGCACCAATAACGAGGTCTTCTGCCTCCTAAGGATATTTATCAAGTCATAGGAGATAACCATGAAAACTGTAACATTCCGGGCAATGGGCACAGATGTCCAAATTACCATTAGAGCAGATTTTAACGACGATTACATGATGAACCTAGCCATAGAACGGGCTAAAGATAGAATTGCAGACCTTGAGGCCAGATTGTCACGGTTTCAAAGCGACAGTGAAATCAGTCAAATCAATCGTAAGCCTGGACATTTCGTTGATATTCACGAAGATACACTAAAAATATTGCAGTTGGCAGAGCAAGCCTATCTGCGAACAAACGGTGTCTATAATCCCTGCCTTGGAAATGTAATGGAACACATCGGTTACAATGTATCGTTTGAAAAAATCGGCATGGATGAGTCTCCAAAACCGCTCGTTATTGCGGTTCCTTTTATCCCGCCCACGAAATGCCCATTTGAACTCGATATGAACCATGCCAGGGTCCGACTGGAACCTGGCTATAAAATTGATTTGGGCGGTATCGCAAAAGGCTGGATTGTCGAACAGGCTGCACTTGAAATCGAGAAAGCCGGTTATACTCAGTTTTTGTGTAATGCAGGCGGGGATATGGTTTGTAGAGGAAAAAATGGAGATTTGCCATGGTGTGTTGCTATTGCTAATCCGTTTGCTTCAGAGAACGATTTACTAAACCTTGACGTGTCGAGTGCATGCGTGGCAACTAGCGGTATTTATCGTCGTAAATGGTCGCATGACGGACAAACCTCGCACCACATCATTGACCCATTTCTCGGCCGCCCTGTTGATACGGATATCGTATCTTGCACCGTGATTTGTCAAAGCCTTGTTGATGCTGAAATCACGGCTAAGGTTGGGTTAATTTTAGGCTCAAAGACGGGTTTACGATGGTTGAAACAACAAAAGACGAGCGGTTTCGTAATTGTAAAATCCAGCGGTGAGGTGATTCATCCATGGAGCTCGTAAACGAAACGCAACGTCCACCGCTCATTCTCGTTTTCATAATGACCGCCCTCATCATCGCTGGAGCGTATTTGACAACACGTATTGTTGATCCAGCACCAGCACTCGCAAATAAATTCTACTGGTATATGGCAAGGTCAGCAGGGTTTACAGCTTATGGGCTCCTATCAATAACCGTACTGCTTGGGGTTTCAACCACTAGTTCCATCTGGGATAAGCTGAGACTTCGAAGATTTGTGACGCAAATGCACCAATTTGCATCTCTCTTGATATTGCCTTTTTTATTCTTTCACCTCTGGGGTCTCCATCAGGATACAAGTATCCCCTTTTCGTGGGCAACAATTCTAGTACCATTTACGGACCAATACCGCCCTTTGTTTACTGGGTTTGGTATCCTTACCTTATACGGATTGGTCCTCATCGTCGTTACATCTTACTTTCGGGAAAAAATTAGTGTTAAAGCTTGGCGCCAAGTTCACTACGCCTCATTCCCTATGTTTATTCTCGTCACAATGCACGGAATACTTACCGGAACGGATAGTACAAGTGAATGGGCGATTCTTATCTATTTGATACCAACCACTCTGTTCATTCTGTTGGTATTGAAGCGAATTCGCAAAAGTAAACAAAAGCCTCAAGCGAGGTAATCATCAAACAATCAATGATGATAAAGTGAGGCAAGCAGCCGGAATTTAGGCTGCCTGCCTCAATCTATATTTAAAATCAACGTAAGAGGGAGTTTTCACTCACGTCGATGTGTTTTAGAAGCTTATGTATATCCATATGCCACTCGCTGATTTCTGGTTACAACTATGCGCCAAACTCACTTGTTTTTAGGCTCGAAATAGGACATGAGACCTGTTAAGCCTCAAATTGATCTGACCATTTCCTTTGTTTCGACATCATGAATTCTCACGAGCAGACAAGATTTTTCATTTTCCACAAGGTATTATTCCCTACACAGTGCGGTTTTTAACCATATTGTAATCAATGCGAACTCATACCACACTGTCGAATAAATGTGACTTTTGACAAGTCGTTCCGTTTCGAACAATAATAGTGATTTGGAAAGAAGGCATCTAAATGAATTTACGCTCCGATACACGTTATCCTTGGCTCGTCTTATCCGTAACCAGCCTCGGTGTGCTTCTTGTACTGTTAAATGTAGGATCCCTAAACGTTGCACTCCCAATTGTAAGTCAGCATTTTCACGCGGGTGTTATTGCATCAAACTGGATTTTGCTTTCTTATATGCTCGTCAATACCATCTTGATTTTGGTTTTCGGACAATTTGCGGATATATTCGGCAGACGAAGACTTTACTTAATCGGTCTTATCACTTTTACACTCTCAAGTTTTCTCGTTGGATTTTCTCCAAACATAACAACCCTTATTCTACTTCGAGCAATTCAAGGAGTTGGCGGAGCACTTCTAATCACAAACACAACTGCACTTATCACAGATGCATTCCCTAGACAACTATTAGGATCTGGTCTTGGCATCAACGTTTTAGTGGCCTCAAGCGCCCAATTGCTGGGTCCCGTTTTAGGAGGCCTTATGGCATCCACGCTCGGTTGGCGGTGGGTATTCTGGTTTAATGTTCCCATCGGCCTAATTGATTTTTTTCTTGCGTTCGCCATTCTGCGTGACATTTCACATTCAAAATCTCGCGAAAAAGTCGATTTAACCGGCGGCTTAATCATTTTCGCATCCCTTTCAGGACTTATCACATCTCTTTCTGAAGGCAGCATTTTAGGATGGGGCAGCCCTGCAGTTATTTCTGGATTTGCTTTATTTATTATCCTCATTCCTGTCTTCATACTTGTCGAAAGCCGGGCACCCTCACCAATGGTTGACTTTGCTATGTTCCACAAAAGGCCTTTTACGATGGCGAACATCGCAACATTTCTGAACTCATTTTCAATGACTGCTGTCATATTGCTCATCGCTTTGTTTTATCAAGTCGCGTACAAAGAAAATGCATTTGAAGCAGGGTTTAAAGTCCTCCCTGTTACAATTGGAATGATACTTATCTCACCTATTGCCGGCAGTCTCACGAAAAAATACAGCGCCCGTCTATTGTCATCTTTAGGACTTGCTGGATCAACCGTTGGACTATTTATATTGGCAGCCACACTTAGTCCAAACACTTCCTATTGGTTAGAAGGAACTGGGATGCTCCTTGTTGGCCTTGGCTCCGGTCTCTTTCTCACACCAAATACAACAACGATTATGTCTGGAGTATCAGAGAATCGACGGGGTATCGCAAACGGTGTTCGCTCAATGTTAAACAACATGGGGCAAGTGCTAAGCACTGCACTTGTACTCATGATTGTAACTGCTGCGCTTCCAGCAAGACTAAAAGCAGTCATTTTTGCAGGATCCGCCGCATCACTGCCCGCTTCTGATTTGAATCTAATCGTGATTGGATATCGATATGCGTTCGCAACTTTGATGATTGCAACACTCATCGGCATGTTCGCATCCTTGCTTAGAGGCGAAAATAGACAAAAGCTGAAGAAGGTAAAATTACAATCTCTCGTTGAAAAGTAAGACAAAGATAGATCTGTCCACGATTCAACTCAGCAACTTACATGAATACTGATATATAATTAACTTAAGCTTTAATGTTTCTCTTCTGCACCAGGCTTGTCCGTTGCAAAAGGAGGCTTATACTATGTTAAAAGTCAGAGACATTATGATTCACAATGTGTATTCAGTCCAGAAAACTGACATCGTAAAAAAAGCGTTAGAGAAGTTCGCACATTATCGAATCAGCGGAATGCCAATTGTCGATAATGGAAACCGTCTCCTTGGATACATCAGCGACGGTGATATAATGCGTCACCTTGGAAGAACTACAAACTCAGGTTTTGCATCTTGGGTCTCCATGCTTGGATATTACTACGGCCTTGATGTTCCAGTTGCTGATGAAGTTCGTCTCCCTGCAGAAGAAGTTGATGAATTTAAAAAGAACGCATTAAATTTATGTAATAAAAACGTACTCGACGTCGGTGTAAAAAAAGTTATTAAAGTGAAAGAAGACGACGGCTTAGTTTCCGTTGCCGATATCCTGGCGAAGCGGAGCATTAAAAAGGTTCCAGTCGTGCGGGACAACGTTCTTGTCGGAATCATAAGCAGAGGTGACGTTGTTCGTGCTGTCGTAAAAGAGTTCCTCACTCTGCCAGAATAAACAGTTTGAAAATCAGCATGCGCGCAGGAGGAAATCTGCTTATCCCCTTGCGCTTTCCATACATAATTAACCATACACAATCACTGTAAAACATAATTACTGTAAACATTACAACTCCTTACTCTTGATAACTGAA
>JAKADF010000343.1 GCA_021820805.1 Bacillota bacterium | reverse complement strand
ATAAATTGCTCCAGGCGCGGAATGTAGAAGTTTCCTTTGAATGGGTGCTCTTTTTGCGTATCGAACGCATCGTCAATGACGAGGTTTACAGGGATACCGCCATTTAACTCGATGTGTGCCATTGTGGTGTCAAAATGCATGTTGCCGAGGATATACTGGCCTTTTTTCTTCATTAATTGTGGAAAGAGCACCTGCTCAGCACCACGTCCCTGGTGCGCTGGAATCGCGTAGTCGTAGTCAAAGATTTCCTTGACAGCATCTTTCACCTTGTAAAATGACTTGCTACCCGCATATGCTTCATCTCCGAGCATCATCGCAGACCATTGATGGTCACTCATCGCTCCAGTTCCACTGTCAGTGAGTAAATCAATATAGACATCTTCAGACTTTAACGCGAATGGATTGTATCCGGCTTTCTCAAGGGCAAGTTTCCGTTCTTCTTTTGAAATCATTCGAATGGGTTCTACCATTTTGATGCGATAAGGTTCTGCTTTTCTCATCGTGACAAGTCTCCTTTTCGAATTCGTCATGTATTTGTTTCTGCAAATCTTGTGCCAAACTCATGACGACATGAAGAATAGGAGACGCAAAGAGCCATGCACATATAGGTATTGACTTCATTGCAACTGATTGATAAGAAAAGTTGACAAGATTTCTTATCACTGAGGGGAAAACTTATCATCCTTAAGTGAGCGCTCGAGTCCATAAGCGTGGATTTTATTTAGAATTGTGGTATTTGAAACACCAAGCACTTTCCCAGCCTGTCGTGAAGAAGGGTATTTTTGCAGTGTGTTCAAAAGCACTTTTTTTTCGACTTCGCCAACAATCTCTTTAAGAGTCGGTACAGGGTCGCTTAGCGGAACCTCAATTTGGATGGAGTCTTTATCCGCAAAACTCTTGGGACTAAACACCTTAATATCCGCCCATTTGCGAATCATTTCTGGTGTAATTTCAGTATTTTGTGAAACCATGTTTAGAATTCTTTCAAGCGTATTCTCAAGCTGCCTAACATTTCCCGGCCAGTCCTGTGCCATTAAAAACGCTAAGCTCTCGGTTGTTAGACGACATTCACCTTTGTTCAGTTTCGCACAAATCTTGCGGACTAAATATGGCGCAATGAGCAATATGTCTTCAGAGCGGTCGCAGAGGGGCGGGATTGATATCGGGATCACGTTTAATCGATAATACAAATCTTCCCTGTACAACCCTTTTGCAATCATATCTTCCAAATTCCGATGCGTAGCGGCGATTACGCGCACGTCGATTGGAATATCCTGTGTCCCGCCAACTCTGCGAATCGTGCCTTCTTGCAAAACCCGAAGCAATCGTACTTGGACGGTCGGGGATATCTCACCGATTTCATCAAGAAACAGCGTCCCATGTGCCGCTTGCTCAAAGATTCCCTTTTTTCCGCCTTTAACGGCCCCTGTGAATGCCCCTTCTTCGTAGCCGAAAAGTTCACTCTCGAGCAGAGACTCTGGAAATGCAGCACAATTTACACTGACGAATGGCGAATAGGATCGAGGGCTGTCCATATGAATAGCTTTTGCAAATAATTCCTTGCCAGTCCCGCTCTCCCCCCGCAGCAGCACGGTCGAATTGCTTTTGGCGACAATTTTTGCACGCTCAACGAGATTTCGCATAACATCGCTCTGATAAATAATATTTTCAAATGTAATGACTTTCTTCCGTTTATCGACAGTAGAAATAATCTCCCGAATTTGTTTATCATCTCGAACAGTAAAGACTGCTCCAATAATTTGCGATGACTTATTTAAAATCGGAACACTGCTGACAAAAAACTTCATTTGCCGTTTTCCACTAACTATTTTTCCTTCAATCAAACTGAAAGACTCACCTGTGGTAAGTGTTCGTAAAACATGGGGGCAAAACTGAAACAGATTTCTTGCATCAAGCAGGATGGTGTCTTCTTCTTTACATCTGAAAATCTGACATGCAATTTCATTGATGTGTGTGATTATCCCATCCTTATCAACAGCGACAATACCTTCACTGACAGAATTTAAGATGGTTCGCAGTTGATATTCACGGTCTTCAAAAGGCATTTGATTTGCCCTTTCGACAGACAGGACGCCTTCTGTTGTCAGTAAATCGTTCATCATCTGGCCAATTTGCGCATCAGAATGGGCCCGAAACTTAATCATCATGATGCACGCAACCGAAACTTCCATTGCTATTTTGTCTAAACCATAACTATCAAATATCTTAAATATCTCAAGCCCAAGTCCGGCTCTGTCTTCGAAATGAATCTTGATAACCGCTTCCTGTACCAGCGTAAGCACCACTCCGCCCTCAACGCAAAAGGCCGGGCATGGCCCAGCCTAATCGAACATCAACTTAACCTCAGCGAACTCTATATTTTCCAAAAGCCTCAGGCAATATTTCAGTAGAAACACCGGGACGTTCAGGGATTTTGTAATAACCATTTTCAACTGTGGCTGGTTCAACAAATATGTGTCTTATCCACGGAATGTACTCAAGCATAACGGCGTTTTGCGTTGCCGCAACAAGGTGCTGGTGTATTTGTCCCATTTCACCTACATGCGGGCAAACAGGCAAGTCATAGCATGCAGCCATGTTAGCAACTTGCAGCCACTCGGTAATGCCGCCAACCCTGGATACGTCCACTTGTACGAATTCGACTCCGCCTTGGCTTATGTAGTCGCGGAAACCATACTTCGTATACACGTGTTCACCGAGTGCAATCGGCACATTCAAAGTATTTGCAAGCTTAACGTGTCCAAGAACATCATCCGGATTTAATGGTTCTTCTATCCAAAACACATTGAATTCTTCAAGCCTTTTTCCCCACGTCATCGCCGTAGTGATATTCCACATTTGGTTTACATCAACCATCAGCGTAATGTCATCGCCTATTGCCTTGCGGAGAGCCTTTACCCTATCATAATCCTCTTTCGGATTCGGCTTCCCAATCTTCATCTTTACGCCTGTAAACCCTTGCTCAATAAATGATGTGCAGTCTGAAATGAGCTTATCTAAACTCCAATTAAGCCATCCGCCATTTGTGTTGTATGCTTTGATTTTATCTGGTTTATGTCCCCCAAGCAGCTGCCATAAAGGTTTCCCTGCTGCCTTTGCCATGATGTCCCACAGCGCAATATCTACAGCAGCCAGAGCCATATGCGTGATACCAGCCCGCCCAACCCAGTGCATCTTTCCAAATCTCAGTTCGTCCCAGATCTTCTTTACATTAAAAGGATCCTGACCCACCAAAACCGGAGCATAATACCTGTCAATCGTATCTACAATCATTTCATCGCCATTTGCTGTTGTGCCTGTATAACCGGTACCGAAAATACCTTCATCCGTGTAAATATTGCATCCGGTTACTCCCCAATGTGAGGCATGGTTGATAGAATCCTCAATCGGAGGTTCGATTGGTACATGTAGAACAAATGTTTCGACTTTTGTGATTTTCACAGGCAAAATCTCCTCTCATTTGAAAGATACCTAGATTTCATTACCAGGATTAATCCTCCACGTCAAATTTCCGCTTTTTCGCCTCTTCCAATACCCGCAATTCCTCAGCCACAAAAACTGGGATTTTGAGTTTTTCTGCAAGAGGTTTAAGCATACGCCCAACGCTCCTGTGCTTTACGATGACAGCATTTGGATACATTTGCATATCTTCTATTCTTTCGATGATGCTGTCCACAAACTCCTCACGGTAAGTTTCATGGTTTGCAAACTTGGTGAGAACGGTTGTGCTTGTATCGTGATCGACACAGATAAGAAGCCTTGGCAGCATAGGCCGGCCGCTTTCAGAGATAGTGTGAGGCGTAAATTCAACATCGACTTCCCATGGACCTGCTATTCTTGCTTTATGAAATATTCTTTGGATCCGAATTTCATTCACAACCACAGCCTGCTTGAAAACTCCTTCTGATTTGGGCTGCGGCAGCCATCTGTCGAACCATTCCGTTTTTCCTTCACTTTGTGTACATATTCTAGAAAATATGAGATCATCTTCTGGCTGTTCAAATAGAGCAGGTTCATCCTTTACGACTTTGAGTAAATCTGTTGCCTGGATAAGTACGGTTGTCAAAAACCGCGCTTCAGAGCCTGTTAAATACCAAGGGAAATATCCCGGTTCATAGCTCCGAAACACAGGCAACTCATTTTGATTCTCGTAGTCCATTCCGATTCGCTGCATGGTTTTATAATCTGGATCATCTAAACTCGCTGCCGGTATAAACGATACCATGAGTGCTTTTTGCGAAAATAAAAACTCTGGGTCGTTCGCAGCTGCATTTCCCTCAAGGAGCGGTAAAAAGGAGTTCCATCCTTCCTTGCCAAGATAAACAAAAAGGCCTATTACACTGCCTGTCTTCCCCATCACAGAACAGTATCCCATTTCCCCATCTTCTGGATTTTGGATTGCAAACATCATATTACTGCCTATATAAGTCCAAGGTTCTAGATCTCTGAATGCTCTGGAAGCCTGATAGAGTTTCTGCCATTCTTCTACACCT
>JAKADF010000004.1 GCA_021820805.1 Bacillota bacterium | reverse complement strand
TGTCAGTACCGATTGATGTGTAAGCGCATCTTCAAATAAAAGAAATGGCTTATTCGGGTTCTTTTCTGCCTTCTCAAACAAAAGATGCCGCAGTGTACGATTTCCGACGATATCCACAGTTTACCGATTCTCCTTTACAAGAGAATTAAACTTACGTATTTTAAAAAATTCACTTTTTAATGTTTCTTAAATGTTAAACATCCTAAACTCGGTTTTTAAGAGCATAAGATGCTATTTTTTCTTGTAAGGCATTTTTGTTTTCAAAGTCAGAGCGTGCAATTCGGAGTTCCTTATACCAGCGTTCAAATGGGAGATCACCGGAAAATCCTGCACCTCCGTGACATTGCAAACAGCGATCTACAATATTAAAAGCAGCCTCTGTTGCCATCAGTTTTGATATTCTAGCACTTTGACTCATAAGCTCGTCATTTCTATCAAAATGAAAGGCAGCATCCCAAACCAAAAAACGTACTGATTTTAACTCTGCCACAGATTGTGCAATCATCGCCTGTATTGAAGGAAACTCTGCAAGAGGTTTACCTCTTGTTGTCCGCAGCGAAACATAATTCTGCGTCATTTCGAGCGCTCTTTTTGCAATTCCTATGCTTTTTGCGGCTAATATAATTTGCTTCTGTGCAATCCACGATGAAATAATCTTAATTCCTGCGCCAATATCGCCAATGCGCTGACTATCATCAACTTTTAAATTATTAAATTCTACTTGATAGACAGACCGTACGTTCATAAGACGAGTCTCTCTTATCGCCTGCAGTGATTCTCGTTCAACAATAAATAGAGTCGGAAGTTTCTCTTCACTATTCTGACCGCAGTTGACAAGGACAACACCGATTTTTGCATTTTCTACATTTGCAACATATGATTTGGAGCCATTTAATACCCAGCAGCTGTCATTTCTTTCAGCTTGGCATTCTATGCCATGAAGATTGTTGCTTTCAAGTTCCTCGAAAACTGCAACAAAAATATCTTTTCCTGCTTCAATTGTGGGTTTTATGTAAATTTCTTTTTGCTCATGTGTGCAGTGGTCTAAAAACTTTGGATACTCTGGACCCAAAGCTCCAAGACACGTCGAGTAAAATCCAAGGTTGTGCGAAACTGCCTCTTCGAAAAGTACGACTTGCTCAAACAGGGAAAGCTCTGCGCCTCCCCATTCTTTTTTCGCACCGAAAGCCCACAGGCCCATTTCTTTTGCCTTATTTTGTAACCGTCCTAACGTTTCAGGACTAAACCCACTGGCATAATCCCTATTGTTCCTCTCAACTGGAAGAACAAAATCCTTCACGAAAGAACGGACATTATTTTGCAGCATTTTCAAATCTGCACTAAACAAAATCTGCTCCATACCATACTCCACCTGCCTTGAAATTTGGTTTACACGAGCTTACAAAATACGATTATTTTTCGTCTCCAGCGAGAGGTACATTAAGTTTTTTATTCCAGTATCCAAGTGCGAGAATCGTTCATCTTTGCTTTGCCCTGTATACCACCTGTAATAAATTTGCTGTAAAATTACACCGATTTTATAGAATGCAAAGGTCAAATAATACTGGATTTGTGAAACATCTCTCGAACTTTTTACGGCATATTGCTCCAAAAACTCACGTCGGCTGTAAAAACCAGGGTTAGCCGTTACGGATGTAAGCCCGATGTCAGCTTCTTCCGGCTGTGTCCAATATGCCAGTGCAGATGCTAAATCTGTCAGCGGATCGCCAATTGTACATAACTCCCAATCAAAAACAGCGGTAGCTAACCTTGGATCATTTTTAGACAACATAATGTTGTTTAATTTGAAATCATTGTGCACAATCGTTATATCTGCAGAGCTTGGAATGTTATCCGTAAGCCATTTTTCAATTTCCTCTGCCCCATGAATCTTGTGGGTTCGCGAATCATGATAACGTTTAATCCAACCGTGAACCTGCCTTTCTAGATACCCGTCCGGATGACCAAAAGTGAGAAGTCCCGCCTCTTTATAATCAACCGAATGAAGATCAACCAATGTTTGGACAACCGCCTCAGATACCATTTTTTCGCAGTTTGGAAAGACCCTGTATTCATCTGGTATCACACTATCAAGAACTACACCCGTTTTTTTCTCCATGACATAAAAGTGTTTGTCCATAACCGATTTGTCATTACAGTAAATGAAAGGCTTTGGTGCAAGCGGGAATACAGGAGACAGTTTTTCAAGAATTCGATATTCCCTTTCCATATCATGCGCTTTTGGCGGAAGCTTCCCAAACGGCGGACGGCGCAGCACTGCCTCAAAGCCACCAAAGCGTATCAAGTACGTCAAATTGGAGTAGCCTTCAGAAAACTGTTTCACACTCATCGGTTCATCTTCGAGCCAGGTAAAATGTGCACGCAGATACACTTCGACTCGCGGCCAGTTTATCTGTGTTTCTGGTTGACCAAAAATAAAATCATCCTGAAACATGTTTACCTCCTGTTGCTTTGAAATGTCTTAAGTATCTGTTTGCCGACAACCATGCGATGCACTTCATCTGCGCCATCGTAAATACGAGCTGCTCTCGCTTCACGAAAGAATGCTTCAAGTGGCGTATCTGAGGTAAGACCGTAAGAACCGAACACCTCAATCGCCCTGTCGATTACCCTCTGAAGAACATTTGCACCGTAATATTTAATCATTGAAATTTCTTTGCGTGCTTGCTCTCCTTTATCCATTTTCCATGCGGCATGTAACGTCATAAGCCTGGATGCTTCAATCTCTGTTGCAGAATCGGCAATCAAATTTTGTATTGCCTGAGACAGAGACAATTTCTCGCCATTTGCAGTATGATCCCCCGCGAACTCAACCATTAAATCCAAACACCTGCTTGCAACTCCAATCCAGCGCATTGCGTGCGTAATCCGTCCAGGCCCGAGGCGCAATTGAGCTAATTTAAATCCCTCGCCTCGCCGTCCAAGCATGCTGTCAAGTGGAACTTTGCAATCTGTGTAACGGACCTCGCAATGTCCGCCTACCATCTGCTCACCCATCACGGGAACTTCCCTGATGACCTCAAAGCCAGAGTTATCGGCATCGACAATGAACATACTAAAACGTTCATGCGGCGGTGCATCCGGGTCTGTCATTGCCATTACAATAGAAAACGAAGCTCCAAACGCCCCGGTAGTAAACCACTTGTGTCCATTTATAACAAAAGAGTCACCTTGTCTCTTTGCACGAGCCAGGAGCATTGTCGGGTCAGAACCTGATACCTCTGGCTCAGTCATGGCGAAACAAGAACGAATATTGCCTCGAACTAAAGGAATCAGATACTTCTCTTTTTGCTCCTCTGTACATGCATGGAGCAATATTTCCGTATTTCCTGCATCAGGAGCCATAGATCCAAACACGTAAGGTGCAATTGGGCTTCTGCCGATAATTTCCGAGAGTAGTCCAAGTCCAACAAAGCCAAGCCCCATTCCGCCGACTGACTTTGGCATATGTCCAGCCCAAAGTCCCTGTTCTTTCACCTTTTGCTGGAGTGGTTTTAGAATCTCTTCTGGCAAACCCCGATGGGGTACGAAATACTTTTCATTTGGATAAATGTTTTCATCCATAAATAAAGAAGCTTTTGTTTGCATTTCTTCCTGCTCTGGCGTTGGACTGAAATCAAACATTGACACGAGTCCCCCATTCGAATGTGCTGTACCAAATCACAAGTTTCTTAAACTTCTTCTTAGGAACTTTCCAGTTGCTGTCTTAGGTACTTCCTTTATGATTTCAACGACGCGCGGATATTTATAGGCTGCCATTCTCTCTTTACAAAACAAAATTACACTTTCTGGTGTCACTTGTCCGACGTATTGTTCTTTCAGACTTATAAATGCCTTTACTGTTTCACCCCGGTATGCATCAGGAATTCCGATGACTGCCGCCTCTTTAACAGCCGGGTGTTGATAAAGGACATCTTCCACATCACGCGGCCAGACTTTAAATCCGGATGTATTAATCATGTCTTTTTTCCGGTCAACGACGTAAAACCATCCATCTTCATCTCGTCGCACAACATCTCCGGTTAGAAAATACGCATCGCAAAATGCCTTCCTTGTTTCCTCAGGTTTATTCCAATAGCCTCCAAAGAGCATTGGACCTTTGACTGCAAGTTCACCAATCTCCCCAATCGGGACATCCTTCGAACTGTCTGCTAAGTTCACCACTTTGGCGTCGCAGTTAGGCACCGGGATCCCGATGGAAAGCGCACCGCTTTTCGCATCCACTGGAGCCCTTTTACCAAGCGGCACCGCGTGTGTTGGAGAGTTGGTTTCAGTTAAACCATAAATATTGTGGATATAGATGCCGAGCTTTTCCTCAAACTGCTCCACCACACTCGCGGGAATCGGTGCTCCTCCGCTGTAACACTTTTTGAGCGAGGAGAAGTCTGTAATACCACTATCGGGGTGGTTCAGAAGTGAAATGAAAGCAGTAATTGAGCCTACAGTCATTGTTGGGGAGTATTTACGAATCATTTCAAGTACTGGTTTTGGCTCAAAACGATGGAACAAAATGAGCGGTGCGCCAATAAGGGCAGAAAGTGCTGAATGGCCGACAATTCCAGTCACATGAAATAGAGGTGCAACCGCCAGAATCACATCATTTTTATCCATGTTCATCCAAGCTTTGTATACCTCCGCATTGAAAACGATGTTTCTATGAGAATTCATGGCTCCTTTCGGCTTGCCCGTAGTACCAGACGTATATACCAAAAAAGCAATATCATCCGCAGCAACATTCTCGCGAGCTTTGGCACTTGGCTGAACATTCGCAATAATATCTTCTAAATTACTTGTATTATCAGAAAATCCAGACTCAGCAATACCATTTTTATATGAAGAATTAGGTTCTTGAACGATGACAATATGTTCTACACTGCTGTCTGAAATCACCTGCCTTATCGATTCATTGTACAGAGACTCAAGAAGTACAATTACTTTAACACCAGCATCGTACAAGTAATAACGCAGTTCATCTACTTTAAACATTGGATTTAAAGGAACAACGATGGCTCCCCGTTTCCATGCTGCATACTGTGCGACAAGGAACTGCGGATCGTTTTGAAGGTATAACCCAACACGGTCACCGTGACACACTCCAAAGTCCATAAATTTTGATGCAAGCCGGTTTGCCATGTCATCCAACTCTGAAAATGAAATTACCTCATCAAAGTAATAGATGGCAGGAGCACTTGGCATAATGGCCGCTGTCTGTTCGAAAATATCAATCATACTTACATTCGGAATATCAATTTTTATGGGGGCTGTGAGTGATTTACCAGAAGCATTATTTTGTTCGCTCATTGTGCCAGCCACCCTCCGTCCACATAGAGGATGTGCCCATGAACAAAATCCGCAGCATCAGATGCAAGATAAACAGCTGCCCCGATAACGTCTTTTAAATCTCCAAGACGCCCTGCGGGTGTTCTAGCAACAATATCGTGGTAACGCGAAGGATCTTCAAGCCATGATACGGTCATTGGTGTCCGAATATAAGCCGGTGCAATTGCGTTGACGTTAATGCCATGTTTGGCATACTCAAGCGCCCAGACCTTGGTGAGTTGTACGATTCCACCTTTCGATGCTGCATAAGCAGTCTGATTTGGCATAGCGACACCGCCGAAAATCGAAGAGATATTAATAACTTTTCCTTGGTGCCCGCTTTCTTTCATATGTTTAATGACTTCGCGGCCAACAAGAAAAATGCCGCGGAGGTTTGTGTCAATCACATCATCCCAATCCGAAAGTTCGTATTCTGTTAACGGCTTGCGTATATTCTTTCCAGCGTTATTTATCAGAATGTCGATAGGTCCAATATGAGTTGTAATGTGCTTAATTGCACTGACAACCTGCCCTTCATCTTTAACATCTGCATGAACGTAAAGGGCCTTATGTCCGAATGCCGCAATTTCGCCTACCGCTTCTTTCGCACTCGACTCATCACGGCCGAGGATGACGACATCACTTCCTGCATGCGCAAGGCCCATTGCCATGGCACGCCCAATCCCGCGCGAGCCTCCTGTGACGAGCGAAAGCCGCCCTTCCAAAGAAAAAGTAGGAAACTCTATCATATAAACCACCTCTTTTAAATTAGTAAGAACGTGGTAGTTTTAAGACATGTTCAGCTACATAGGACAAAATAAGGTTAGTTGAAATTGGTGCCACTTGATACAATCGCGTTTCACGGAATTTCCGTTCCACATCGTATTCTTCCGCGAACCCGAAACCACCATGGGTTTGCAACGCAACGTTTGCAGCCTCAAAAGAAGCATCAGCAGCTAAGAGTTTTGCCATATTGGCTTCTTTTCCACATGGCAGCCCTGCATCAAACAACTCTGCGGCTTTAAACCGCATTAAATCAGCCGCTTCAACATTCACATAAGATCTTGCAATCGGAAATTGGACACCTTGGTTTTGTCCGATTGGCCTGTCAAAAACAATTCTTTCATTTGCATACCTGGTTGTGCGGTCAATAAACCACTTGCCATCTCCGATGCATTCTGCTGCGATAAGTATCCGTTCTGCATTCATACCATCAAGGATGTAACGGAAACCTTTGCCTTCCTCACCGATTAGATTTTCTACTGGAACCTCTAAATCATCGAAAAACAGCTCGGTTGTTGCATGGTTCATCATTGTGCGAATGGGCCGTATTGTAAGTCCATGACCTACTGCTTCTCGAAGATCAACGAGAAGGACCGAGAGACCATCCGTACGCTTTTTTACTTGGTCAAGGGGCGTTGTTCGAACGAGTAAAATCATCATATCGGAATGTTCAGTTCGAGAAATAAATACCTTTTGACCATTAACAACATAACGATCCCCATGCCTCACGGCACTTGTTTTAAGCTTCGTGGTATCTGTACCCGTTGTCGGTTCTGTAACGCCGAAAGCCTGCAGGCGAAGCTTTCCGCAAGCAATCCCAGGCAAGTACTTTTGTTTCTGTTCTTCTGAACCATGGCGCAAAATCGTTCCCATTGTGTACATTTGCGCATGGCACGCACCTGCGTTTCCGCCGGAACGATTTACTTCTTCGAGAATGATAGATGCTTCTGTTACACCAAAACCGGCGCCGCCGTAATCCTCAGGAATAAGTGCTGCCAAATATCCGCCTTTGGTCAATTCGTTTACAAATTCCTCCGGGTATTCGCGTTTCGCATCTAACTCCCGCCAATAGATATCTGGATATCGGCTGCAAATTTTCCGTACGTCTTTTCGAAGCTCTTCGTGTAATGCTGTATCTGCCATAGCAACCAAGCCTCATCTCGTTATCACTTTTTTTAATTTAAACTAAAGAGTTATATACCAAAATCAATCAAAGAAAAGAGATAAATTCTCCAACTGTTCAAGATTTAAAGCACGAGAAACGAGCGTTTCGATTTCAGAAGCCTTAACATAGGGACTGACAAGTGTTTTGAATTTAGAGACCAAGTCCTCTTGTGAAACAGGGTTTTCAAAGTCTCCTTTCGGATAATCTGTTTCAGCCGTAAACGACCCGCCATGCACCGTATGAATCGTGACGTGTGCGGCCCATTTTTCGGGATACTTGGCCTGACAAACGGGATCGACAAAAACATGAACCCGAGAAAGCAGATTCCGAATCTCCCGGTCTGATACACTCTCTTGTGTAAAATCTGCAAATCCCGCTCGCCTTCTTGCTGCAGCGAGCGCAGCGCAAAACTGCAAACTGAATTTTGCGGCATAGACGGTTCGTGGGTCGGGATTATCCGTAATATCGAGTGCAACTTGGTATGTTCCCACATCTATGCGGCTAATGTCATCTGTCTTGAGGTGATTGTTCTGAATCAAACGAATCACAAGATCAATTGCATGATGGGTATGTCTGCAAGAGGAGTGAATCTTAAAGCAATTTTCGAGAATCTTATAATCTTCACCAAGGCCGTCCATGATTTTATCTAGGTCGTATTCTTCTGCCATCGAACGGATGAAACCGCGTTTTCCTTCAAGAATCGTTTCCGCGCCTGTAAACCCTTTTTTAGCGAGCAACGCTGATAAAACACCATTCCACCCAGCTTTTCCAGAATGAAGGTGCTTGCTCATCGATCCGTTTTCAATGAATTCCCAGAGACCCGCAGCTTGTGTGCCCGCTGTACCAAGTGCGTGAATCGTTTGGTCTGCTGATAAATCTAACAGTTTTGCAGCAGCTGCAGCTGCGCCGAATGTTCCGGCAGTGCCTGTCGTATGAAAATACCTATAGTGAGCCGGGGTAATTGATTCACCAATTCGGATACATACATCAAAACCTGCCACGATTGCTTCAATCAGCTTCTGCCCGCTGACACCTAAATGTTCCGCCAAAGCGAGAGCACCAGGAATCACAACAGTTCCCGCATGAAGGATAGATGCTTTATGTACATCGTCAAGTTCAATCATGTGAGAGCTCGTCCCATTCGCGAGCGTTGCATTCAAAACAGTGGACTTTGTGCGAGTATCCGAAAGCCACGAATCAAACCCGTCTGATAAGCCAATAACGGTAGCTTGTTTCGCACCGCCTTGCATAGAAACGGCAATATCACTAACAATTTTCGCTGGCGTCTGCAAAGAGCCGACAATTGCACTGCCAAGCCAATCTAAAAAAGTTACTTTGGTTAAATGAACAACTTCTTCGGGCAGTCTTTCATAGGAAGTATCGAGAATATACTCTGCCAGCTTCCCCGACAAACTGTTTGCCACGTGATACATCCCCTATCTGCTTAAATTGACATTAGGACTCATTTTGCTTTAGAACCCGTTTGGCATTTTCATAGACTGGCAGGTCCACCATTTTTCCATCCACTTGGACCACGCCGTGTCCCTTGGACACAGCCTCTTCGTATGCAGCAACAATTTGTTCAGCTTTTTTAACCTGCTCTGCATCCTCCGAAAATATTTCATTTACAACTTTAATTTGATTGGGATGAATGACAAACTTACCACCGTAGCCCATACATTTTGCTCGTTTTGCTTCATGCCTCAATCCATCTAACTCACGAAACTCCATATCAACGGAATCAATCGGAGGTAAAAGTCCCGCTGCTGTTGAAGCCAGGACAAGCATTTGCCGTCCAAAAAGGACTGTATCTGCAGTTGTTGACCCTGCAAACAGGTCTAACATAAGGTCAATTGCCCCAAATCCTAACCTTTGCACACTCTTGCAAGCTGTTGCGATTTCATGTGCATTCATGATGCCCCTAGCTGTTTCAATAAGCGGGACAATTGCAATTTCCTTTGAACTGCTGCGCCTAGCAGCCAATTTTCGAACCAAATAATCGAACTTGATAATGTCGTCTTTTGTTTCTGCTTTTGGCAGTATGTAACCAGACAAGCCCTCTCTGTCGATGGTCGCTGACACGTCATCGAACACATATTCACTTTCAACGGAATTGACCCGAACATACTGGTATTTACCGTGAACCTCATTTAATTCAGATGCTGTAATTTCACGTGCTGCACCTTTCTCATTTTGCGAAACTGCATCCTCCAAGTCGAAAATTAAGGAATCAGCAGCTAAGGTTTTTGCTTTTTGCAGCTTTTGTGCACTTCTGCCAGGTACAAACAGCCATGATCGATACATATTTACCGTCTCCCCGATGTCGTACTAGTACTCTCTTTTGGCAGTTCACTAAGTGTACGATTCCCGGGTAACTTTGGCGCATATTCTTTTTTGTACACCATGAAGGTTCTCTCAAACGAGATAATAATTTTATTATCCTGGTTATAACCGATAGTCTTTACTTTGACGATGCCGACGTTCGGACGCGACTTTGAAACACGTTTTTCCAGCACAGTGCTGTAGGAATAAATGGTGTCCCCTTCAAAAACTGGATTTGGAAGGCGAATATCACCCCAACCTAAATTCGCCATAACGTTTTGTGAAATGTCCGTAACAGACTGGCCTGTAACCAAGGCCAAAGTGAACGTTGAATCAACTAATGGCTTTTGAAACTCTGTTTTTGCCGCGTAAACCGAATCAAAATGAATTGGGTTTGTATTTTGTGTAAGCAAGGTAAACCAGATATTATCCGTTTGGGTGACCGTTCTGCCAAGCGGATGAGAGTATACATCTCCAACCTCAAAATCCTCAAAAAACCGCCCAGACCATCCTGGCTTAATGTCCATACTTATCTCCTCCTGAAATAACTCTTCTAGTTTGTAAGTCTTTTATCTCATCCTGATTTAAACCAAGCTCGGCTAGAATTGTATTCGACTGCTCTCCAATATCAGGAACCTTGCCCATGGTTACCGCACATCCAGCAATCGTGCCTGGAGGCAACAAAGCAAGAATATTTCCTTCTGGCGTTTCCACTTCGCGCCATCTTCCGCGTGCACGCAACTGCTCGTGATTTGCAAAATTATGCAGCGAATTTAGCTTTGCATTCGCAATCTGAGCCTGGTCCAATTTTGCAATCAGCTCATCTGCAGTCAAATGCGAAAAGACCATTTGAATCGCGAGGTCAATCTCACACGCATGTTTGAACCGATTTGCATTTCCTTGGTACTTGGGGTCATTTGCAAGTTCTGGATTGTCTAGTACAAGTGTACAGAATTTCGCCCATTCCCTATCATTTTGCAGTCCAAAAAATACGGACTCTCCATCCCCCGTCTTAAAAGCTCCATATGGATAAATGGTTGCATGTGATGATCCAGTTCGTTTTGGCGGAGTACCGCCATATTCTGAGAAGTATAACGGATAGCCCATCCACTCCCCGAGTGCTTCAAGCATCGATACCTCGATAAACGTACCTTTTCCAGTTTTTTGCCGCATGAGAAGGGCCGTTAAAATACTGGAAAACGCATACACGCCAGAAGCAATATCAGCGATAGAGATTCCAGCCTTCGATGGAGTATCCTCAGTACCCGTTACAGAAACGAGACCAGCCTCACACTGGATAAGCAGGTCATATGCCTTTTTATCCGAGTACGGGCCGCCGCGCCCATAGCCGGAAATCTCACAGACAATGAGCTCCGGACATTCTTCGTGCAAGCGCGGATAATCAAATCCAAGCCTGTCTACTGCGCCTGGGGCAAGATTGTAAATAAAGACATCTGCCTTCTTCAATAACTGCATTAAAATGTCTCGTCCAGCATCGTCCTTGAGATCAAGCGCCATTGATTCTTTAGAACGGTTTAACCATACAAAATGGCTCGACAATCCATGTACAGTTTTGTCGTAATGCCTGGCAAAGTCCCCTGTAATGGGACGCTCAACTTTAATCACACGGGCGCCCAAATCTGCAAGCTGTCTTGTAGCGAATGGTGCTGCTACAGCTTGTTCAAGAGCAACAACTGTAACATCCGCGAGTGGTGGAAATTCCGATATCGGAAACAACTTAACACCCCCTCCTGTGAAAGACTAAAATTAAAGATTGTGAAAGTTATCCATAAAATGATTCATGCTCCGCCTTATATGTCCACCAATTAACTGACGAGCTTCCTCGCTTTTTCCTCTCGAAATCGCGTTCATAATCTGACGATGCTCAACAAGGGAATACTGAATTTGCGATGAAATAAGTTCTGGCAAATGGGGAGGAATTCCATTCCAAACTTGTTCAATTAACCGAACAAGCCTTGGACTTCCCGCTGCCTCCCAAATCGCTCGATGGAAAATAGCATTCGTTTCTACAAAAGAAGTCGGGTCAGACTCGCACGCTGCTCTTTCTACTTGTTCATGAGCCATGGCAATGTCACTTGTATCTTTTCTTAAACATGCCCTTGCTGCTGCTTCTCCTTCAAGCATGATTCGCAAATCGTACTGGTCAAGAACATCTTCTTTCGTAATTCCTCTTACTACCGCCTTTCGATGATTATTTAAAATTAGAAGGCCATCTCTCTCCAAAATCTGAAAAGCTTCACGAACAGGCATTCTGGACACACCGAGTTTTGTGGCTACTTCATCCTGGGTCAGTTCTTCTCCCATTTTCAGTTCTCCGTAAAACATCGCCTTCCTTAACGCATCGGCAACTTGCTCACGAATTGGCAGTACAGCAATCGGTTTCATTTTCGAAGCTCACCACACAATTTGTCTATGAATCTAAATCGATTTTGGATTTTGGATACAATATCACAATTTGAGATGCATACAAATCCATTCTTTGCAGGCCTCAACTGAAGGTGAAACCTGCCAGATTACTCAACCACACCAGCAGAAACATGCGTAGCATGACCTAAATATAATGCCTGCACAGCCGGGTTTTCCCGTAATTCTTGTGCAGGGCCATGCAAAGGGACTGTGCCCATATCCAAAATGTAAGCATAATCTGAGATTTGCAGTGCTAAACGTGCATTTTGCTCGACTAATAAAATTGAGGTTTTTTCTTCATTAATCTGCAAAAGTATTTTCATTAATTCAATCGTCACGACTGGTGCCAAGCCAAGAGAAGGTTCATCGAGGAGTAACAGCTTTGGTCCAGCCATCAGCGCACGGCCAATGGCAAGCATCTGCTGCTCGCCGCCGCTCAGGGTTCCTGCCGGCTGTCCGAGCCGCTCCTTAAGCCTCGGAAAATAGTGCAGTACCTTCTCGTAATCACGTTTAAGTTCTGCTTTATCATGACGGAGATACCGACCAATATCTAAGTTCTCCTTCACGGTGAGTTCGGGGAAGACTTGACGCCCTTCCGGACAATGGACTATGCCGCGCGACAAGATTGCTCTTGGATCTGCATTTGTCAGGTCTTCACCATCAAACAGAATCTTACCTGCGAATGGATGAATTAACCCAGATATCGCTCGCAGAGTGGTACTTTTCCCAGCCCCATTCACACCGAGAAGCGCTACAATTTTGCCGTCTTGGATTTCAAGAGAGACGCCTTTTAGAGCCTGAATGGCTCCATAATTACATGCAATTCCATCAAGCTTTAACAAAGTCGATGTCCCCCCCAAGATACGCTTCAATAACATGTGGATCCGATTGAACATCGGCAGGCACTCCATCCGCAATCTTGCGGCCAAATTCCATGACAGCAACGCGATCGGATAAAGACATCACCAAGGACATATCGTGTTCAATCATAAAAATGGTCAGGTTCAGTTCATCTCGCAGCCGGCGGATAAGATCTCCCATTACGCTTGTTTCTGCTTCATTCATACCGGCAACCGGTTCATCGAGTAACAACAGCTTTGGCTGTGAAATCAAGGCGCGGCCAATATCTATGCGTTTTTGAACACCGTACGGCAAACTTGCAACATTCTCGTACTTGTAGTCTTGTAAGTCCAGCATTTCTAAAACCTGCTCTGCCTTCTTAAAAGCTTCCTTTTCAAGCGCCCTCCCTTTCGGCGTCATGAACGCTCCTCGAAACAAACCTACCTTTAAAACCGGGTGCAAACCTACAAGTAAATTGTCTATAACTGTCATTGCTGGAAACAGTTCGATATTTTGAAACGACCGGCCAATCCCGAGTGCAAGCACTTTATTCGGAGGCAAACTGAGTATATTTACATCTCCGAAGTGAATCGCTCCCGATGTTGGCCGATAAAATCGGCTGATGCAGTTTAGAACAGTTGTCTTACCAGCACCGTTTGGTCCTATGAGTGAGAAGATTTCTCCATTTTCTATGATGAGGTTAAGTTCGTTTACAGCAACCAACCCGCCGAAGCGAACTGTTAAGTTGTCAATTTTCAGAAGCACGTGCAGTTCCCTCCTGGTTGGCATTTTGTACTGGCACCTGCAAAAGCTTAAAGTTCGGTTTAGCTGCTTTTTTCCTTCTAAAAAGCGTGATTATGCCGCCAGGTAAGAACATGACGCAAAAAGCCATGACAAGCCCTGTGATAACGACAGAATAACCTTGCAGGTTACTCGTCGCTTGCTGAACAATTACGAGTAAGAATGTTCCAATTAGGGAACCTGGTAATGACGCGAGTCCACCTATGATAATCATCGCTAAAAACAAGAAAGATGAATCTAGCGTGAAATCGTTTGGCGAGACAAAAGCAACGTAATGAGCGTATAGATTTCCTGCAATACCCGAGAGAAATGCGCTGATTGCAAAAAGCAGAGCCTTATACTGCGCAACGGGAATGCCCATCGACATCGCGGCAATTTCACTTTCGCGAATTGCAACAAAGGCACGACCCATACGAGTTTTAAGTAAGTTTGCAGCTAGAAGCAGGACAATCCCAAGAACCCCAAATATGATGAAATAAAATGTAACATCTGACTGAAATGGTTTTGGAACAGCCATTCCATTAGATCCGCCGACAATTGGCATATTAAGGACAATCTCCGGAATCGCTATACCAAACCCGAGAGTGGCAACAGCCAGGAAATGTCCGCTTAGTTTCACTGCAGGAAGGCCCATAATGTATCCGGCTACGCCAGTTAAAATAGCTGCCGCCGGAAATGTAACCCACATTGGAAAACCTAAATTTGTTCCAAGATAGGCACTAATATACGATCCGATTACGACAAACGAAGCCTGCCCAATGGATACCTGTCCTCCGTATCCTGTAAGTAGGTTTAGAGAGACAGAGACAATGCAGTAGATACCGATGAGATTTAGCGTATACGAGTAAAAACTCCCAAACTGTTGCGCAATAAATGGGAGTACAAGAAACACTGCAATCCAGAAGTAGAGCCAGAGCCGTTTTCGCATTAGCAATTTTCCCATGCTTTACACCTTCTTTATCGTATGCTTCCCAAAGAGTCCATTTGGGCGCAGATACATGACGATTATGATCAACAGGAAGATGAATACGGTTTGGAAGGATTGTGAAACATAGGATCCAAACATATTTTCCGCAATTCCGATAATCAGCCCGCCTACTACGGCGCCTGGCAAAGAGCTGAACCCACCTACTACGGCAGCTGCGAATCCCATAATTGCAACCTCCGCCATCATCGTTGGTGATAACATTGTCTGCGGAGCAATCAAAACTCCAGCAATTGCACCAAGGACTGTTGCAATTCCCCAAGTGGATGCCATAATGGAGCGAACACGAATGCCCATTAATCTGCTGATTACTATATTTTGAGAAACGACACGCATCGCAAGCCCTAACTTTGTATATCGAATGATCCAATAAAAGATAATCAATAAGAAAATGGTCACCGCATAAATAAATAGACTATCTTGTGTTACCACTGCTGAGCCAATATGAATCGGATCGGTCGAAAGCGCTGTTGGAAAGGAGGTTGGCGTAAATCCCCAAATAATCCCTGCCACACCACGGAATATCATGTATAAAGCTAGTGTTAAAATGATCTGAGAAAGGAGGTTAGCATGCTGCACTTTCCGCATAAATACCATTTCTACGAAAACGCCCAGTAAAAAAGCAAATGCAAGTGCAACGATAACTGCCGCCAAATAGGATAAATGCCATTGCCGCAATACTGTATACGCAATAAACGCACAAAACATTGCCATTTCGCCTTGGGCAAAGTTCACAACATTTGATGTTCTGAAAATAAGGACAAGTCCCAGAGCGCTGAGGGCATACAAACAGCCGAGGGAAATACCGCCAACAAGCGTTAACACAAACACCCGAATAACCTCCTCGTAAGAGAACAATTCCGCCCTAAATGAAAAAATGGGTTTGCAGTTTGCGAGAGGGCGCCGCTCATAAATCACCCTCTCGCAATTTCGTAGCTATTAGGAGATATAATCGGATATTTTAACTAGTTTTCCATTTTCTGCTTTCATAAAATAGAGAGATTGTTCTCCCTGATGCAACGTGGATGTGTAAGTAATATTATGTCCAAGTGAACCATTCCAGTTTTGGATGGTTTCCATCTGCTTTTCAAAATTGCTCCATGAGAGGTCATTGCCTGAGCGTTTCAATCCTTCGGCAAACACCTGTGCATCCGTCCACCCAGCTTCAGCTAACAGAGTCGGCTGCTGGTTCGGGAAATCCTTTTTCCATTCCTGCATAAAATCACTTGCTGCAGAAGAATCGAGAGCTTGCATCCAACCAGTTGTAATGACACCGTTAAATGCAGAACCCGCCAAGTTGAATTCAATCGGATCTCCAGATACATAGGAAACCATTCTTTCGGCCTTTACTCCAGCTTGTTGCATCGCCTTCAACATCTGAGCGGTAGGACCAGGGGTGGAGAACATCAGTACCAAGTCTGGATTTGCAGCTTTCATTTGAGCGGCTGCTGACGAAAAGTCAACTTGAGCTGCTTGATATGGAACTTGAACTACAGGCGTAACACCCTCCGCCTTTAATGCAGCGAGAGCCGCGCCCTGGCCTTGCTGGCCAAAGTCATCATTTTGATAGAAAATTGCAATTCGCTTAGAATGTAAATTTGTATTCGCATATTTAACCATTAATTGTGCCTCTTTTTTATAAGCAGGCCATAATTCAAAATAGTTTTTCACGAATGGATCGAACATCGGGCTCGAGCCGCTGCCCATTGCAAGAACGGGAATACCTACTTGCGTCAGGAATGGCTTTGCAGCTATATTCATTGCTGTACCATTCGGTCCAACAATAGCGAATACTTTATCTTGGCTGACTAATCTATGGGCATCTGCAACAGCTTTGTCTGTTTGATAGGAATCGTCATACGTAATATATTTAATCGTTCTCCCATTCACGCCACCTTTAGCATTAATGAAATTAAAATATGCCTTAGCACCATCACCGATAAGACCGTACTGAGCTTCATTTCCTGTAAATGGATCCCATGCACCAACCGTAACTTGAGTTGACGTTACGCCCTGCGCCTGCCCAGAACTTGCCTTACTGCTGCCGCTGCTTCCGTTACTGCTGCCACTACTTCCTTGCCCTGAAGACCCGCTTCCGCAACCAGCTACAAGCATTGATAAAGACAGCGCAATAGCGCCAGTAGCAAATAATTTGTTTTTTATCAAATTTATTAACCCCCTTGTTATCTCTTTACATTTAGCAAGCAATAAACCAGAATATATGACTCAAGGCTATGTAAGTCCTTACACAGGCGAGACCAAATATTCTGTTAATTATTTGCAGAATATTACTTAATAGGATAAGATTTTAAGTGTAACCGCTTTCAATATAATTAATAGAAACAATATAAAGCTGCTGTTTCGCCCCCTTATCCAGCGCTTGTATCCTTTTATATGAATTTCTGATTTTGGATACGATATCACTTTAGTAAGAGAGTAATAAATGTTCATAAAATTGTCAATACATAATTTAAAATATTCCTATTATTTACGCTATTAATTATACGTATATAGTTAGATCCAAATTTAGAGCTATTTCTACTCTATTATCCTGCTTGTTTGCTCATACATTTCTTGGTCACTTACTCGAATATGGCTCCACACATAAATAGCGGGACCATTTGAATTCTCACAATAAATATTTCCTCTTATACATGCTATTATGGATGTTATACCAAGTGATTGAAAGAGGAGTAGCTGTGGAGAAGATAAACAAGGTCTCGATCATAGGACTCGGAGCTATAGGCGCGGCATATGCCAGCCGCTTATATGACCTGAATCCGAATTGTATTCAAGTCATTGCAGATAGCGAACGTATTTTACGTTATCAAAACAGCAATCTAATCGTAAATGGCTGTAGTTACGAATTCCAGTACATTTCTCCAGAAACAGAAACGGATCCGGCTGATCTCCTCTTAATCGCTGTCAAATATGACGGACTGGAGCAGGCAATTAAGGATGTAAAACACCATGTTGGTCCAAATACTATCATCATGTCCCTTCTAAATGGCATTTCGAGCGAAGACATAATTGCCAAAGCCTATGGTGGAAAAAACCTGCTTTATGCAATGTGTATCGCAATTGATGCAATTCGGGACGGCCTAAATGGAAGAGAAGTTCACTTCACCAGTATCGGGAGAATTTGCTATGGTGAAAAAACGAACTTAACTTATTCTCCAAACGTGCTTCTTGTCAAAGACTTGTTCGAACGGGCTTGCATTCCCTACGAGATTCCTGAAAATATGGAACGAGCCATGTGGAAAAAATTCATGATAAATGTGGGGATAAATCAATCATCCGCAGTTCTTCGAGCACCATATCATTTATTCCAGAATGAACAGGATGCACATGACCTGATGGTGAGCGCCATGCAGGAAGTAATACTTCTGTCAGAACAAGCCGGTACAAACTTAACAAGAAATGATATTGAAGAATTTGACACTATCTTGCGTGAACTTTCACCAAAAGGTAAAACATCGATGCTTCAAGATATTGAAGCAGGTCGCAAAACTGAAGTTGAATATTTCGCTGGGAAAGTATGCGAACTGGGGAATGCCTTCGGAATTGCCACACCTGTGAATGAAACACTTTATAGAATTATAAGGACCATCGAACATGTCAGGTAGCTTAGTGAAAGTCTGAGTCATGTGATGGAGGGGGAGGTTCCTGGTATAAACCAGGAGCCTCCCTTGGTTTAGGCCGGGGAATCCCTGATTCATGAAAGAAAACTTTTTGGCTCAGACAAGAGTTTCCTCTCCTCGATATACCCTTGGAACACGCCTCGACACAGCACATAGAAGTTCATAGGGAATTGTCTCTGCTAGCTTTGAAAGCAGAGGAAGTGTTTGTTCGTCAAATACGGTGACAATATCATCCACGTGTACATCCGGAACTGCTGACACATCAATCATCGTTTGATCCATACAAATTCGTCCAATTACCTTACACCGTTGCCCTTTAAGCAACATAAAGCCTCGATTCGATAAAATCCGCAGCAATCCATCCGCGTAACCGATTGGCAAAGTGGCAATCTTCATTCGTCTGTCTGTAACAAAGGTACTTCCATAGCTAATCGTTGTTCCTGATTCTACTTCTTTCACATGAGCCACACGGGTAAATAAGTGCATCGCTTGGCGCAAAGGGAGATTTCCCTTTTCCACATCATCTGATGGGTAGACTCCATACAGCGAAATTCCAAGTCGAACCATCGAAAAATAGCTGTCATGCATATCAATAATCGCAGCGGAATTGGACGAGTGAAAAATGAGATCTTGCCGATTGAGACGCGATGCTAGTCTTTCAAAGTAAGTCTTCACCAGGCCGAGTTGAAGGTTTGCATGTTTCTTATCGCTGGCATCTGCTTGCGCAAAATGCGTGAATGCACCCTCAATCCGAACATTTGAACCAGAAAGTGCATTGACCATACTGTCTAATTCCGTAAGTGAAGTTACGCCAAGCCGCCCCATGCCTGTATCAATTTTCAAGTGCACTAAGAGAGTCGGTATGCTTCGTTTATCACTTCCATCATCACTAGTGTTGCTTGAACCGTTATTTTCATCAGCACTGCTGCCACCAGCAAAACGGGCCATTTCTGATTGGACTGCCTTGGCATGCTCTGGTGATACAATGGTTAACGTAATTCTCGACATAGCTGCCACAGAGGCTTCCTGTGCAGGCGTATACCCAAGCACCAAAATAGGCACATCGAGTTTCCCATCATGGCGGAGTTCAAGTGCCTCTTCTAAAGTTGCCACACCAAGTGCATCTGCACCAGCCTTGCGAGCAACCCTCGCAACCTCAATTGCCCCATGACCATATGCATTCGCTTTCACAACAGCCATCAAACGAACATCTTTTCCAATCCGTAGGCGTGTTTGTTGGATATTGTGGGCGATGGCACCCAGATTTACCTCTGCCCATGTACGAGCAGTTAAACGATTCTCATCTAGTACAAATACTTCATTCACGTTGTTATTTTTGATAATTGCACTTTGCTGATTTGCTGAATAATCCAAAACTCTTCCCTCTTCCACCTTAATTCACACTCTGCATCATTATAACGCTTCTTTGAGGTGTTGGAGCCAGGGCGATTATTTCATGCAGACTGGTTTAGGCGAAAACAGCCACATATCTGGGTTAATATGTCTACCGTGTTAAGACAGTGTAAATGTTCTATAAACAAATTTAGGAAATTAAGAACATAGGATATTAAAAATAAAATGAACCCCAAAGCAGTCAATAGACAAAGTTAGACAAAACTTAGAAGTCTTCTCTATTTATGTAGATTCACATTGCGAATGATAGTTTTTATTTCGCTGGTGTGTTTAGCACAACCATCATTTTGAAACATTCCCGCCTCCCGCTTCGTCCTCTCTCTTAGAAACAGAAAAGAGGGAACAAATTAGATGAAACAGCCTGTAATGCTTTTCATGATATCCATTGCTGCATTTGGATTGCTCCTTTCAGGATGCAACACTGGTACTAATACCAAATCAAATATGCCCACAAAAAACTCGATTACAAAAAATGATAATAAAGTTGCGGCGGACCAATTACCGTCGAAACCTTCTCTCCTAAACGTTGTACAAGAGAATAATCTGTCCTTCGAATTTCCTAAAACGTTACATGCCGAGGGTTCATTCATTCCACAATGTTCACCAGACTTTTTGAATGAACAACAGGGATTCGTCGTTCTAAACAGTGGTTTGATGTATACGGAAAACGGTGGGGAAACATGGAATAGAATCCCCACACCGGCAGGGAACATAGAGGACATACACTTCATATCGCCAGACAGTGGATGGATGATAACAAGCACAGGGTCCATCCAGACGGAATCAGAGCAGACTTTTCACATCTACCGGACAACGGATGCCGGTGTGCATTGGAAGTTGCAATGGAGCAAATCTATACGAGACAATGCTCTTTCTCCACGCATCTTCTCGTTTACTAATGAAAGAACTTTCGCAGTTGCAGCTGGCCAATTGTTGTCAGGCAACTACTCATCATGGAAGAGCATTCAATTGCCTGTTCAAGGCTCTGTTACAGAGGCCGACTTTGTGACGGCGAAGCATGGGTGGGTTGTCGTAGAGCAAACTGAGAAGGCAAAATCCCCAAATGAGGCTTCTTTGAACACGCTGATTGTGCTTCAGACATCAGATGGCGGGATGCATTGGCATACTGAGCTTCGAACTGCTCCGTTTTCGGGTGGCGGAACGCTGATGGAATTTACATCGGCCACAAATGGGCTTCTACTGTTCAAGGATACAGAGCGCATGGAAACTATTGTGTACCGTACAACAAATGGTGGCGAGTCGTGGACCAAATCCATCCCGGTATCTCTAGCAGGAAGAATTTTTGCAGGGCGTCCAGTATGCCAGCCCGATGGTTCCATATGGATACCTATGAGTGCTGGTGCCGCCCCATTCGCAAGTTCCATTATTGCTTCCGATGACATGGGTAAGAGTTGGCACACAATTGCAGAAAGAGGTGAGTGGCGAAACATCGTTCTTAGTCACCGTTTTGGGCGTACAGCGTACATGCTCGCAGGCCTCGGTCAAGGGTACGCACTTTTAAAGACCACGGATGGTGGAAAGACGTGGGGCCAGCTTCTACCCCCTGCTAAACCGAGCAAAGCTGTAAGTTTTGTATCTCCTACAGTTGGATTTGCGCTCGGGACAGATGCGAATCAAAATGCCATCTTGAGAACAAGCGATGGAGGAAATACCTGGGAAACAGTTTCATCTCTTCCCGAAACCACACAATCCTATGACATTACGTTTTTAAACGACAGCATTGGCTACGTTACGGTTGCACCCATGAAAACAGATCAAGGGAACACGATGGTCATGGAAACGAATGATGGTGGAAACAAATGGTCGCCAGCATCTTTTGGAGCTCTCCCAAATAGCATCATTGATCGGATAAAACAAGGAGGAGACATCGTTGAACCTGTATATTTTCTCCCTACACGTAATTCGACTCTATCAGAGAATTGGGTGTTAGGTACGACCCGCTACCCAAAGCTGTACACGCTCACGGGAGGGCATAATGGAACTTCGATTGAGGGGACATATGACGATCCGCCCGGTGCCATTGAGGGCTATT
>JAKADF010000342.1 GCA_021820805.1 Bacillota bacterium | reverse complement strand
CTGTACTAAAATAACTGCCTAAATAAAAAAGTACAAGTTGGGGCTAAAAGACCCCAACTTATACTTTAACAGATGATTTTCACTCTAGATTACTGTGCATTGCTTTGGCATGCTCTCCACCTTTGTCATCTCTTTTTGCAATATGGAGGCAAACCGCATCAAGGAAAAGATGAAGCGTTTGGTCAAATAACGAACTTAAAAGTTGTACACTTTCTGGTTCACCAGCTCTGCGGTATTTGGTTGCGCCAGGCACTCGAAATACTTGGCCGGCCTGTTCGCAAAGTAAGGAATTAGGGTTTGCTGTCACGGCAATGACATCACATCCAATTTCTTTTGCCTTGCGGGCAACTAAATTTACCGATTCTGTTGTGCCAGATCCCGATATTGCAACTAACATATCGGCAGCCTTTATCGCTGGAGTAACCGTTTCTCCAACCACATAAACGTTCATTCCTAAGTGCATAAGCCTCATTGCAAATGCTTTAGTCATCAAACCTGATCGGCCTTCGCCAACAACGTAAATCCTTTTCGCACGCTTAAGATTCTCCCCAAAGAGGTGGATATCATTATCAGAAATCTGAGCTATAGAAGCTTGCAATTCATTAAAAATTGTCTTAATTTCATTCATCCTATTTCATCTCCAACTGCCTTACTGCATTTCTTAACTTCTCTGCTGAAAGCCTTCTATCTTCTGCCTTCGTAATATACGAGCCTGCAATAATAACTTCAGGCATGAGTTTTGACAATACAGAAACACTTTCTGCAGTAATACCACCCGCGACAGCAAGATTCGGCCTTTCCGGCATCGATAAAACCTTTGAAGCTAAGGTACCATCCTGTTTGACGTTCAACGCTTCCTGTTCATCCTTGCTCGTGTGCAGACACCATATAACATTATTATGAACTGGCATAGTTGATTGTTTTTCAATGGGCACTGACGCAAAGTCAATCATCACTTTTGCATTTCTCTTTTTGGCAGTTTGAATGCATTTCTCAATTGTGACTTTTGATGCGACTCCGAGCACTGTTGCAACATCTGCACCTGCATCGAAACATAAATTCATCTCGTATTCTGCATTGTCAAATGTCTTAATATCTGCAACCACAATTTTGTCCGGAAAAGCCCTGCGGATTGCAACAATACTTTCTGTACCAAATTCCTTGATAAGTGACGTTCCAACTTCTATCCAATCGATAAACTCACTTACTTCTTTTGCTATACTTACCGCTTGCGAAATCGTAAAACGGTCAAGCGCGAGCTGAATTTTCAACACTTACACCTGCCTGACTAGGTACTTTCACGAGGACAGTAAAGATAACAGACAATACGAGTGAAGCTGCCATAAATACATACGATGCGCTTGGGCTGCCTGTTGCGCCGTTTAAGTAACCAACTACATAGGATCCGACAAATGAACCAAGAGCACCCATTCCATTAATTAATGCCATCGATGCACCTGCGACGTTGCGAGGCAAGATTTCTGGAATTATAGCAAAGAACGGGCCATATGGTGCGTACATTGCACCGCCAGCAATAACTAACAAGATGAATGATACCCAGAAGTTACCTACACCAACACTGTAGGATGCATAAAAGGCAATCGCACCAATAAGAAGGAATACCCAAACAAAGCCTTTCCGATTTAATGTCCGGTCAGAATAGACCGAAACACCAACCATTAATAAGACGGCAAGGATATATGGTACGGAAGAAAGCCAACCCGTGGTTACAATTCCCATTTTAGATGCTGATTTGATAATAGAAGGCAGCCAAATGACGAATCCATAGACGCCAATACTCCAAAAGAAATACTGCCAACATAAAAGAATAACTGATTTTGATTTGAATGCTTCACGATAATTTTTGACTTCTTTAAGTCCTGATTGTTCCTTGTCAAGAGCTGAAACTACATCAGTTTTTTGTTGATTGGTCAGCCAGTTAGCACCTTCTGGATGGTCATTAACAAGTGCAAGCCAAATAAATGCCCAAATAATTGATGGAATTCCTTCAACAACAAACATGCCTTGCCAACTGAACCATTTCACTAAGTACCCTGAAAGAACAGACATCCAAAGAACTGTGACCGGATTGCCAAGAATTAAAAATGTATTTGCTCTAGATCTTTCACCTTTGGTAAACCAGTGACTGATAAATACCAACATTGCTGGCATTACAGCGCTTTCAACTACACCTAGCAAAAACCTGTCCGTAAATAAGAGGGGAATGTTTCTAATAAGCCCTTGTGCAGATGCCAAAATGCCCCATAAAATTAAACTCCAAAAGATAAGCTTTTTTGCGCTGTACTTTTCAGCATAGTGAGCACCAGGCACCTGGAAAAAGAAATAGCCAAGAAAGAATAATGCTCCAAGTAAAGCAGAAGAGGCCGATGTGATGTGTAGTGCTTTTGCCATTCCAGATGCTGCACCAAAACCATAGTTTGACCTATCGAGATAGGCCAGACTGTACGTAATAAAGACGATTGGTATAAGTCTTGACCAACGAGCGGACGCCAATTGATTATTTGTGGTTTCCAAGATACATGCTCCTTCCTGTCATTTGCATAAATTGATTTAGCTTTTTCCGGTTTGGCAATCCATCCATATCGCCCGGAGCTGTTACGGCGAGTGCTCCGATTGCATTACCGCGTACGACAGATTCTTCGATGGTTAACCTATCTAATATTCCACTTATCACCCCCACTGCAAATCCATCTCCGGCACCTACAGTATCGATGACATCAACAGTGAAACCTGAAACATATCCTTGGCTCGATGAATCCATGTAGTAGGCTCCGCCTGGCCCCAGTTTGACAACTGCAAGCCTCACCCCCTTATCCAAATAGAATTTAGCGATATCCTCAGGACTTTTGTAACCTGTCAGGATTTGACCTTCTGCGAGTCCAGGAAGGACATAATCTGACCTTTCTGCAAATTGATTCACTACTTCAACCATTTCTTCACGGCTGCTCCAAAGCGTCGTGCGCAAGTTAGGGTCAAACGAAATCGTCTTCCCTGACTGCTTCATTGTGGAAATGGCCTCTTTCGCAAACTGCCTCATAGATGGAGACAATGCCGGCGGAATGCCAGTCATATGCAAATGCCCTGCTGACTTAAAATAATCAGACCTAAATTGTGATGCGTTTAATTTACTTGCAGCAGAACCTTGCCTGTAATACTCAACTTGCGGGTCACCACTTGTCACTTTTGATTTCAATTGAAACCCAGTCGGAAATTCATTACTTTTCTCGACACATGTTGTATCAATATTTTCACTTCTAAGCATGGAGATAATATACTTGCCAAATGAGTCATGACCGACTTGACTGACAAAACCTACCTTGTAACCAAGTCTGGCAAAACCAATCGCAACATTCGTCTCTGCACCGGCAAGCGTTCTCGTAAATCTATCGACCTGATGTAGTTCCCCCGCTTCATCTGCCCGAAAAAGAACCATTGCTTCTCCAAATGTGACTACATCAAGATTTTTCATGCTGTTCATCTCCATTAAGCACTCAAAAATTTAACAAAATGATTTAGATAAGGTAGAACATCTTCTTCTGAAATTGGAAATTCAATGCACCTTGGAACATCGCTTGGCAATTGCATCAACAATTCTTGATAAAAACCTTCTAGATGAGATGGAATCGATGAGGTTATAAATTCTCCGTTTTGCATCTCAACGTGCTTCACATGTATATAACGAACAAAGGGATGCAAGGCACTTGCTGCAGTATGCGGATCGTCATGAACAAACAGCCAATTCCCGATATCAAAGGTTAGAAAAATCGGTACACTCGCCTTTTCACATGCGATTAGAAATTCAAGAATTTGATCGACTCGCCCGCCTTCTGAGGTCTGGTCGTTTTCCACAGTGATTGTCAAATTCGGGTTTCTAAGCAATGCAAAAGACAGAAGTTTCTTCAAATCGTCTAATTTTGATTCTCTTAAGTCATACTTACCAAGCGAAAACTTAACTAGGTCGCATTGAAGCTGGTTTGCTTCTTCAAGCACATCCTTAATGTCTTCATTTAATTTCCGTCCTTCCTTCCATAATGGAATCGGAGCGGAATAGACAAGATGCAGATCAGTTTCATTTTTAAATCCATCTGACTGCATCAACGGTTTATCCAGCTCAGTCAAAAGCTCCCTGCGAATTTCAAGCCCACTTGCGCCTGACTTTAAAAGCAAAGATGCAATCGACCACTGCCCAAATTCCTTTACCCTCGAAAGGAGTGCTGAAGCTGCTACATAAACAGATGACATCTTCCATTCACCTCCTTCAGATTCTCAATTTGGTTTATGAAACCGGTACCATAAAATCGAAAAAGAAAGAAGGGGTCATATTTTCGGTGTAGACCCCCGGATTATGAGTTCAACTGGGAGCTTAATATGACGTGCACTTTCGTTGTTACCTTGCAATCGAGCTAAAACTCGCTCCATTGCTGTCACACCAATCTCATACGTAGGTTGTGCAACCGCTGTGATTCCCGGTCCAACAAGGGGTGCCCAGTCAGGGTTATCA
>JAKADF010000341.1 GCA_021820805.1 Bacillota bacterium | reverse complement strand
CCCAGACCAATTTGAGCGGTTATACTATCGCTCGAAAGCGGCCTGAGGAAAGGGCAACCGGACAAATTCAGACTGTCTACTCTATTGACACAGTACCATAACGGTACCTAAGCATGAATGAACTTAGAGCCCTCTAATGGATAGCTGCCAAAACAGTCCTAAAGCTGGAATAGTCCGCGGGTCTGGCAGGCGAATAGCTGCCATACTGGCACTTATCTGTTTGACGGTACCCGATTAGCTCCCGACGCACAGAAAGATAGCGGATCTTATGGTACTAAACAGGATTGGTTTGATGACCCCACAAAGTAATAGCAACCAAATCAACACTTATGCCCAGCCATGGCGGACCTAGCAAGGCGGAGGGGACACACGCGTACCCATCCCGAGCGCCAACCGGGTGCCAACGCCCCCCTCATCGACCCGCCATCAACGTTCACAAAATTGTTGAATATTTCTGTGTGTATTACGACTCTGTGGCAAATGTTATAGGGAAGGCTGATAAGTTTGTCTATTCGTTGACACTCTATATGTTGTTTTATATACTGCTCCTAATATTCATACGCCCGTTTCTTTATGGACAAGCATGCAGGCTGTTACTTGGGGCATTCATGGAGCAGTTTAGTTAAGCATATACCATGAGTTCCTGTGACTGCTTTGTTTCTGTTTTGTTTTTAAGGTTTGCTATCTGGAGAATACATTAATTTCTCTAATTTCGCGGTGCGTTTGTAATGGCACGACCGAGCAAAGATTCAAGTTGGTGACTGGTAATCATCTTGGTGATTGGTAATCATCGCGTTTTCATCGTGTTTTTCTGTTGATTGAACAATTCTATATGTGGAGGGGTTTTTGTGAGTAGCAATTGGGAAACGAAGTTTGCGCAGGAGGGGCTAACGTTTGATGATGTTTTGCTCATACCAGCACATTCTTCAGTATTGCCTCGTGATGTCGAGGTTTCAACAAGGTTTACGACGGATATTTCGTTAAACATTCCAATTATCAGTGCTGCCATGGACACGGTTACGGACGGAAAATTAGCAATCGCAATGGCGCGTGAAGGCGGCATAGGCATTGTCCATAAGAATATGAGCATTGAGGAACAAGCTGAAGAAGTAGATAAGGTTAAGCGGTCTGAGAGTGGAGTTATTACAGATCCGATTTATCTTACACCTGACCACCCAGTTCGGGATGCTGAAGAGCTTATGGGTAAATATCGGATTTCGGGAGTGCCGATTGTTGAGAGCGGAACGACAAGGTTAGTTGGTATTATCACAAACCGCGATTTGCGGTTTGAAAAGAACTATGACCGGCCAATTCACGAGGTTATGACGAGTAAAAATCTAATAACGGCACCTGTTGGAACGACGCTGGTTGAAGCGAAAGAAATCCTCGGGCAGCACAAAGTCGAGAAATTGCCTCTTGTCGACAGAGAAGGCAACCTGAAGGGCTTAATTACGATTAAGGACATTGAAAAGGCACGTCAGTTCCCGAATGCCGCGAAAGATGCAAGAGGAAGATTGCTTGTAGGTGCGGCAGTGACGGTTTCGAATGGACTTTTCGATCGCGTTGCCGCATTGGTTGAAGCACAGGCGGATGTAATTGTAATCGATACAGCACACGGTCATTCTGAAGGAGTTATTCGCGGGGTTGCTGAGGTTCGCAAACAGTATCCACATATTCAATTGGTTGCAGGTAATGTTGCAACTGCGGAGGCAACAAAAGCTTTAATTGAAGTTGGTGTGAATGCGGTTAAGGTGGGTATTGGGCCAGGATCGATTTGTACAACACGCGTTGTTGCCGGTATTGGCGTACCTCAGATTACTGCCGTATACAATTGTGCGACTGCAGCTCGCGGGACTGGTATTCCGATTATTGCAGATGGCGGTATTAAGTACTCTGGTGACATTGTGAAGGCTATTGCAGCAGGTGCAAGCACCATTATGGTCGGAAGCTTGCTTGCAGGTACTGAAGAGAGCCCTGGAGAGGTTGAACTTTATCAAGGCCGTCGATTCAAGGTGTATCGCGGAATGGGATCCATTGGTGCTATGAAAGCGGGAAGTGGAGATAGGTATTTCCAAGAAAAAGCCAAGAAGCTCGTTCCAGAAGGTATTGAAGGACGGGTTGCATATCGTGGTCCACTGTCCGAAATCCTCTACCAATTGGTTGGTGGACTGCGGGCAGGCATGGGGTATTGCGGCGCTGCAAATATTCGTGAGCTGCAAGAGAACAGTCAATTTATGCGTATTACATCTGCAGGACTTCGCGAAAGCCATCCGCACGATGTTCAAATTACAAAAGAAGCACCAAACTACAGTCTGTAATCCGTGATTCGAATAAAAGAACATGCTTTAAAACGCTATCCACAACGCTGGTTTGGTTGTGGATAGTTGTATGTCTGTGCTTGAAGAATTAACCACCGAGATGAGTGTGGATGCTGTGATATACTTATGGAGTTTGCACATAATTTTCGAAGGGGTTTAATCTCTGTGAAACATCGTAAATCAATATGGTTGCGAGCAGGAATGGTCATAGGAACGCTAGGAGTTTTGGCTGCTACGATTCAATTGCCTGCGGCATACGCAGATACAAATTCTGCGGCAGCATACCAGGTTCCAGTGCCTCCGTCTGTTAAAGCTGGTTCTGTCGTACTAATGAATGCTGCATCGGGGCAAATCCTTTATTCCAAAGATGAAGATGAACGCCGTGCACCGGCATCAACTACAAAGTTAATGACATTATATTTGCTGGAAAAAGCACTTCACAATCATCAAGTTAGCCTTCAAGATAATGTACCTGTAACTCCTGATGCGTATAAAGTCGCTACAGAGGCAGATGTCTCAGACGCTTATTTAGATCCGCGCGAACATTTTACCGTTCAGGATATGCTTAAGTTTATTGCTGTTATTTCTGCAAATGATGCGACGGTTGCAATTGCAGATAAATTAGCAGGAGACCAACAAGCTTTTGTTGATGAAATGAATGCGGAAGCGAAGACGCTTGGACTTACAAATACGCACTACGAAAATGCGGATGGATTGCCTGTATCAAATCACTATATGTCAGCTCGTGACTTGGCAACATTAGCAAGGGACTTGGTTGATACCTATCCAGATATCTTGCAATATACATCTCTTCCAAATGTTACGGTCCGGAAAGGCGATACTTGGCCAAGTACAGATGATCTCGTCGGGCATTATCCAGGCCTTGACGGCTTAAAGACTGGTTATACATCTGATGCAGGATATTGCTACGTCGGTACAGCAAAACAAAACGGCGTACGCCTTATCGTTGTTGTTATGGCAGATACGAAGAATGATATTCATCAACGGTTCCGTGATGCACAGGCACTTCTTGATTATGGATTTCACGATTTCACGCAGCAAACGGTTGCCACGAAAGGAACAGTTCTAAATCAAACGGTGAGTGTGAAAAACGGATCGCGATCTAATTTACAAGTCACACCCGCACAAGATTTAGTTGTTGACTTGCCAGCAGGCGTTAAGGGTAATATTCAAGTAGATGCAAGTACGCAAGTTCCTCCGATTAAAAAGGGACAAACTGTTGGTACATTAAACTATGTTGTGAATGGCCAAACAGTAACATCCGTGCCGCTTGCAGCAGCAGAAGATGATAATAAAGCAGGTTTCATCACGCGAATCATTCGTGGGATTGGGCATTTCTTTGGCAGTCTTATCCACCGACTTTAAGAGAACTCAAATCATCGTATTCAGTGGTATACTAGTCGTATTGGATATGAATTAGATGAACAATTGAAATTGTTTAGAATCAAGGGGGAGAAACAGGATGGCAAAGACGGGTACCGATATCGTAAAGCGCGGTATGGCTGAAATGCAAAAAGGCGGCGTCATCATGGACGTTGTCAACGCGGAACAAGCAAAGATTGCGGAAGCTGCAGGAGCTTGTGCAGTTATGGCGCTCGAGCGCGTTCCATCTGATATTCGTGCAGCCGGCGGTGTTGCACGTATGGCGGATCCGACGATTATTGAGGCTGTTGTAAATGCTGTATCAATTCCAGTTATGGCAAAATGCCGTATCGGACATGTTGTCGAAGCTCGGATTCTTGAATCCTTGGGTGTTGACTACATTGACGAGAGTGAAGTATTGACACCTGCTGATGATAAATATCACGTAAATAAATCTACGTTTACCGTTCCATTTGTTTGTGGTGCACGTGATTTAGGCGAGGCACTCCGCCGAATCGGCGAAGGTGCTTCCATGATTCGTACAAAGGGCGAACCAGGAACAGGCAATATCATTGAAGCTGTAAAGCATATGCGCACCGTTCAGGCTCAAATTCGCCGTATACAGAACATGTCTAAAGACGAACTCTATGCAGAAGCAAAGAACCTCGGCGCACCGCTCGAACTTCTTATGCAAGTACGCGAGGAAGGCAACCTTCCAGTTGTTAACTTTGCAGCAGGCGGCGTTGCAACTCCAGCTGACGCAGCACTTATGATGGAACTCGGAGCTGACGGTGTGTTTGTCGGATCCGGTGTATTCAAGTCCGA
>JAKADF010000340.1 GCA_021820805.1 Bacillota bacterium | reverse complement strand
CCAATAATCAATCTGTTTTGTCCGATTAAATATAAAATTCTCGGCGTGTTCCGCCGCTCTTGATTGTGCAATATCCTGGCGATAAGGCTCCTTATAATCACCTTTGCCCGTTATGCGATAATATTTGACGCCTGTATTTACTCGGATACCATCTTTATGAATGTATGGTCGAACCGTTTCCAAGTCGAGATCATACCCAATATCCCGGTAATACTCTCGATAATCAAAGTCCCCCGGATAGCCTTCCTCAGAACTCCAAACTTGCCTCGAGGATTCCTCGTCACGTGGAAATACCGCTAAACCATGCGGAGTTAGGACAGGGGAAAATGTTCCGAACAAAGGTTTTGGATTAGCCGTGCTAACACCTTTTGTATCAACAAAAAAGTACTCAATTCCGTAGTCTTTCAAAATGCGGTCTATGTCCGGCGCAAACCCGCATTCCGGTAACCATATGCCTCTTGGTCTTCTGCCAAAATGCTGTTCGTGAAGGGAAACAGCTGTCGCAATTTGTGCGCGGATTGCTTCCTCAGTCAGAACAAGCGGCAAAAATGCATGGGTTGCAGAGGATGTAATCAATTCGAGATATCCGTAATCCTGAAGCGCACGAAATGCATTTATAATATTGCACCGGTTCCCAACGTAAAAATGTAAAATCCCTTTAAAACGTTCTAGGTACATTTCTGCTAAATCATGAAACTGTGGTAAATCAACTGTTCGCGAAACTTCGTTTTCCGAAAGCTTAATGAGTTTATGCAGGTGTTCCAAGTATCGACGTTGCAATAACTCATCGGTCAGCATAGTAATAAGTGTCGGTGTCAAAGACATCGTGACACGAAAATCCACATGATCCGAAACGAGCCTTTGAAACATTTGCAATAGAGGAATGTAAGTTTCAGTCATCGCTTCATAGAGCCATCGTTCTTCAAGAAAGTCTTCACTTTCCGGATGACGAACAAACGGCATATGAGCATGCATGACAATAGCTAGATAACCTTCTTCCATTAGCGCCCATCCCTCTCTCGTTTTGCAGCAACGCTATAACCATCGAACTCAGACTCATACGGAACTGTGCCGCCGTGTGAGATCTGTGAGATGTGCGCTTCATTATTAGATTCCGATTCATAAACGTAGGTTTGTCTTCCGCCTTCATTTCTAAAAACAACTGGGCTCTTGTAAAATTGAATACCAGGCTGGGGTTTCACTTCAGACTGTTCACCAGGCATCTGTGCGAGGTTTGAACGCAGTATCGTGAAAAACAGTCCGCCTTTGGTTGCTGTTCCAAAATCAACAATGTAGTTGCGACTTTGTTGTAAACCATGAACGTACCAGTTATCAGCGAATGGATGAACCTGGATTAAACGTTTTGAATGTTCGTTAAAACCATTAAAATATATGTCGGTCACATCATAAACTTGCAAAAAGAACTCAAGATATTTCCACTCTGAACCAAAGTGTTCACAAATTAGTTTCCTTCGAACAAGATTTACTTCCCAGTAAGCGAAAATCGTTTTTGGCTCTTTCACAAGAACAGCTAGTCGGTTCTCTCCAAAAGATCGCCGCCATGAATCATCAAACTGCGTATGACCGTTAGTCACGAATGAATCCACCCCAAGGTTCTCCGATGCGCTTTGTGACGCCCGGCTATTTTGTTGTTCAAGATGCTTCTTTAACCGATACCTTAGCTGCCCAGGCGTAAGCCCTAACTCCTTGGCAATAGCAGTTCGAGATCTCCCTGATTCAATCCATCTGTAAACTTCTTCCCAAATGATTTCACTTTCGTTTTGGCTTTTCATCTCCAACTCCTTTGAGGTAGTTCCCGAAGTATTTATCGTAATTATTTATCAATTTAAGAAAACAAACCACTTTCCCAGCAATATAAATTCCAACAATATACATCTGTTTTCTACAAATGAAATTGCAATCATTAACATTTCGGTAGCAAATTTAGGGAGCAATTGTCGAAAAAGAAGAGATATCGTAGGAAAGTCTTTTTCATTCGACAAAATTAGCGGTGGTTAAAACCACCGCTAATCCATCATTCAATTCTATTTACACTTCTGATTACCCCCAAGTCGTGAGCTCAAGTTCAAATTCATTTCCAAAATCCGGACTTATAGGAATAATGCGTATATTCGCTTGGGATAGTCGCCATGATTCTGGTGTCCCATAATATTTCCCAGTGTAAGCGTGCAAACCAGGGCTTATTTCTTCAAAATGATTCATTTCTCTTTCCCATATCCCCCCATTCCCATCGGATCCGACCATATCAACACGAACATCTCTATACCAAACAGCTCCCAAATAAATTTCGGCATAAATATTTAACCATTTATCCTGTGTTGTGTTTGTTTCAGACATCTCTGTTGAGTACACGCGAACGGCACGCCAATGATCTCGAATAAACTGCTTATAATCCGCAACCCTCTTTGCAACTTCAAAACGATTTTGAACAAATCTGCATCCTCTCTTATGGGTTGGCTCATAAACCAGTTTCAAATACTCCTCCAGCATTCGACTCATACTGAATTTCGGTATCAATGACACCATTGATTCTTTCATCTTTCGTACCCAATCACTCGAAATGCCTTCACTTTGTCGATAGTACATAGGTATGATTTCTTGCTCTAATACTCTATAAAGACTCGTTGCATCAGTCTTATCTCGATCTTTCTCATTTCCGTCCCCATTGCCTAGAGCCCAACCATTTCCCCCGTTATAACCTTCATCCCACCACCCATCTAATATGCTGCAATTTAACACCCCATTTAGCGCAGCCTTCTGACCGCTGGTCCCGCTTGCCTCCATTGGGCGAATCGGTGTATTCAGCCAAACATCGACCCCTTGCACAAGATACCTCGCAATTTTAAGGTCATAATTTTGAATTAAGAAAATCCTGTCTTTAAAGTGTTCGTTTTTCGCTGTTTGAACGATTCGTCGAATCAGTTCCTGCCCACCCCAATCCGACGGGTGAGCCTTCCCTGCAAATACAAAATAAACAGGCCCTGCCAAGTGGTTCACAATCTGCTTTAAGCGATTCAGATCTTGGAATATAAGCGTCGCTCGTTTATATGTCGCAAATCGCCTCGCAAAACCAATGATACAAGCCGACTCCGGTATTGACAGGCCAAGGGACTTTATCATCCGTCTCTTTGCTGTAAAATGTGCTTGCCATATTTCACTGTCTGGAATGTCATACAATGCTCTCCACATTTCTTCATCTGAAATGCGTGTTGCCCAATTAGACGGTAGATATCGATCGAAGAGTGTTGACATATCTTCGCTGAGCCAAGATTTTGTGTGAACACCATTCGTAATTGATATAACCGGTATATCTTGAGGTGGAATTTGCGGTGTCCAATTATGAAACAGATGTTTTGTTACTTCTGCATGGAGTTTGCTAACCCCATTTACGATTGAAGATACGGATACAGACAAACGAGTCATATTAAAGCCGCTTTCTGTTCGTCCGAGTGCCATGATTTTCTCGCGATCTGCACCGAGTTGCCAATAGAAATCACTGAGGTACTTGTCAACGAGTTCAAAATTAAATACGTCATGCCCTGCAGGTACTGGCGTGTGTGTAGTGAACACTGTTGTTGCTTTCACCAACTCAAGTGCAGTATGAAATGGGACTCCCTTTGCCGAATATTCGCGAATTCGCTCTAAAGCTGCAAACGCAACATGCCCCTCATTCAAATGCCACACTTCAGGGCTGATTTGGAGAGCACGTAATGCCCGTACACCCCCGATTCCTAGGATTACTTCATGAATGATACGCGTTTCCCGATTGCCGCCGTACAGTCTGTCTGTCAGTCGTCTATCCGATTCAGAATTTGCTTCAATATCTGCATCTAAAAGATAAACAGGGACATTTCCGCCAAATGCTCTCCAAATACGCAAATAGATTGTCCGATTCTCAATGGGTACGGCAATAAGCAGCGGCTGACCTTCGTTGTTTAAAACGGGATCCACAGGAAGTTCATCTGGATTCATTGGTGGATAAAAGGCCTCCTGGGTGCCGTCAGGTAAAATACGTTGCCTAAAGTAGCCTTTACGATACAAGATACCAACACCGACGAGCGGAACGTTAAAATCGCTCGCTGCTTTTACAAAATCTCCTGCCAAGACACCAAGCCCTCCAGAGTATATCGGCAGTGATTCATTGAGCCCAAACTCAGCAGAAAAATAAGCAATTTGTCCTTTCACCCGCCTCCCCCCTTCCTCGACGTAACATATGCTGCTTACAACCTGGCCAATAACCAATAAAAAAGCATACATGAAAGACCATGTATGCCATTGCAACATTGATTCGAATGTTATACACGAACCATAGGCAACAGAACTGACCCTTTTTCCGTTCTGTCCAGTACGCCTGGTGATGATTCGTTGGGAGGGGGCAATAAATCAACAATATACGAACTCAGCCCGTCATTTGTCCCTCCTCCAAATGTCCATTCGCCAGCCCGTTCATAAACTGGACGTGCACCCCCAAAATGTTCTCCTGCGATAACTGCCATGAACCCCCATCCTTG
>JAKADF010000339.1 GCA_021820805.1 Bacillota bacterium | reverse complement strand
CTATCCAACGTCCAAACATACCGCCGATTAATATTTGCATTAACATGGTTCCAATACCATACAACAAGCCAGGGAGAAATGCGATCCAGGGACTTGGCATTTGCGGAGATATAACAGTGTAGATGATCGTTGCAAAAGCTCCTGTTCCCCATCCTGCAATAAACCCATGAATCAATGCTAATTTAAGGGGAACTGCTTCTTTGTCAGTTGGTAATGAGGGTGTAAGTTTCTCTAACCACGGAAGCAGATGTAAGGTTTTTCGCCGGTATAAGATGAAGTACCCGGAAGACAACATCACTAGTCCCACAATAACGTATACAATTTGTTCTGCACCTGAACGCATAAGGAATTTAGTCAATGCGAAGTATGCTAGCTCAGAAGAACCCGGCGCGCATTCCTCCGCGCGTACTGTAGCTGCCTATTGAGTAGCTAAAGGTAATCGCCCAAGTATGTTCGTCAGGTGTGATTCCATGAACCATTCCCATTAAAAACACTGTAATTAAATCTATAGTCCAAACGACATGATGCAGGTTGTACCAAAAATTCATTGATAAGGCTCCATTTCGGTCTGAGTTTGACAATTTGGACAGGTTCCAAATACGTCGGCGCGGTGATTACTTACTTTAAAGTCTTTTGGTACATCGAAAGAAGGGCACTTGCCTTTCAGATCCATTAACACGATGGCAGGAAAGACAGACAAAGTGATGGTGATGCTTGCGGTCGCAAAAGGCATAATAAATATTCCCGTCAACTAGAAATGGTGTTGCAGCATCTAATTTCGTTAGCACCTCAAGCAGCCTATATACCGTAGTCAAGCCAATTTTTATATTATTTTTTTTTCGCTAATTCATAAAGTTGACCTGGAGTCAACATAAACGAAGAAGAAGAAAACAGGTCTAAAAGAAATTCCCGTTCACTAGTTAAACGAAACTTTTGTTCATTAAGCATGTCTTTGATTTGCGGTCTATCCAAAATAACGTGCACCTTTCCTAATACTGTTATAGAAAATCGTTTTCTATAAGAATGTATAATCATATTTAGAGGTTGTCAACGTACACGGTGCAAGAGATAGTTTAATTATCCGCATGAGGACTATAGAAGATAGCAATTGCATTTGTAGCGAAGAAGCATGGATATAGTACCATTCACGTATATGAGATTGAATTGTTCCAACTGCGCCTTATATACATCGACTTATGCTGATAAAGCCCAATTATTGAGACAGTGCACGGTACGTATTCTCGCAGAACGAATTACAGAATGCTGCACTGGTCAATCGACTTTGGTCATTGCTGTCCCTAGTTGTATTCAGCAACATTTAGTTAGTTGGGCGTTCACTCAGGCAAAGCTAGATTAATATCTATTCAAGTCGGCATTAACATAGTGAATGGAATTAAGGAGTAAGAGGTATCCGTATTTTGTTTCCGACCGAAAAAATTGAGCAGTATTATCGAGCGGAGAACCCCGTAGCTGATACGGATGGGTTTATACTTGGGGATAATGTGGTAAATCGGTTATTACAATGGTGATGGGATAGCTGGAAATGAAGAGATTTTGAAAGCTGGAGTAATAGAATGGGCGATTTATAACCAATTTGGTGTTAAGGCTTCTTCGCAACGTATTAACATATCCCTGAATTGAACATGACACTGTCCAAGTATAAGAGCGTCCGAATCTTGATTTGACTTTTGGTAGTTTCGGACGAAAAACGATAATTAACAGAGCCGAGCGAGTATCGAAAAAAATTCGAAAAACCTATTCAGATGCCTTAGAACAGTAAGCTTAGTTATACGTACTTCGACTGGTGTACAAGGAATTAGGGAGCGAGGGAATGTGTATCGTTTACTGTCTAACAAAAATATGCATCTACTCGGAACTGAGTTAGTGACGGACGTACGTTCGTTCTAAGGTCGTTTTCAGCTTGCTGTCTTATTTTCATTCTGTTCTGTTCATGAGCTACTTATCGGTGTCACAAGGGATGGTGCGAACAACTGCGCATATGCCTGCAATGGCAAACCTTGGTGAATTGCAATGCGATTCAACAATAATGGTCCGTCTGTACTGGGATTTGCGTATCCTTGCCTCGTACAAACGGCTAATCGGTAGCCTGCATGCATTAGTGCCCGCAAAACCCTTCCATTATAGTATCCATACGGATAAGCAAAGTAATCCACTTGAGTTCCAAGAAGGCTTTGGAGCGTATCCTTCGATTGTGTCACTTGGAACGTGATATCAGAAAAATTGAGCTTGGATAGGTTGGGATGATCTACAGTGTGGCATTCTATATCCCAAGTATGGCTTGCCTCCATCTGTTTTAGCTCATCAGCTGTCAAAAAGCCATGCCTTCCGATAAAACCACTTACCATGAATTCAGTTGCGATAAAACCGTATTTTTGAAGGAGCGGCGTCGCAGTAATAAAATTGCTTTCATAACCATCATCGAATGTAAGGGCAATAGGTCGGGATGGAAGCGGGTAGTGATTATAGATTGCGTTATATATATCATTTAAAGTTACAGAGTGAAATCCATGTGATTTAAGCCATCCTAACTCCTCATCGAGTTGCGCTGGAGACATTGTATAAGGGTCGTTTGGGATCGCGATTGTATCATGCATTTCTAAAATTGGAATGTTGAAATTTGCCCATGTAGTGGATTGCTTCAACTTTTTTTCTATTTTAGATTGCTTATGCTGATGTTTTACGAGGAGATCGTCGCCTTTAAGATGTGAGTGATCAGTTCTTGGTGAACGAGGAGGCAACGCAGGTGCCCCCTTAGTAACCTTTACCGCTTCCTTATGCGTGTTTGAAGGAGGTACGGAAGTTTGACTGCACCCACTTATAATGAATAACATGCTTAAAATAGAAGCAGACCATTTTGCAACATGCCCCACATAAACAACCTCCAAATACCTTGACAAACTGCAGCGATTGATTAACCTGAATGGTTAATTATTAATACACAATTAGCATTAGAAAGAGCGAGAAATAAATACATTCAAAAATGCAAAAAGTCGACACTTTGTGCTGCCTTTTTGCATTAATGTTACTGGTCAGCAAAGTAACCCGATGTATCAATTTGATCTCGTTATCCATTTCTTGTAGCATTTCCGGATTGTTTGGGTGGTCAAAGAGTCTCAATGACAAGATAAGGGAAGCACCTAAGTTTTACGTAGTCAATATAGGTAGCTTATCGCTAGCTGCGTGAGTTAGATATATTTAACTGTAAGTGTTGGCGTGAGTATCTTGGTGCAGTAATAATTGACTAATATGATGATTCCAGTTAATAATTGTTTCCGGCAAATTACCGATGTACGAATCAAGGAAGTGATATGTTATGACAACAATGTCTCCGGCTGCTCGGTTGGATCAGTTATTAGGCAATGAACGGAGGAGAAATGCTACAAGTTGGGTTGGTGATGCAATTTACGGTGTTAATGATGGTCTGGGTGCGATTTTTGGAATTATATCTGGTGTAGCTGGATATACCTCGGAAAGTCATACTATTTTAGTTTCTGGATTTTTCGGAGCACTTGCAAGCACTTTATCCATGGGTGCAGGCGCTTGGTTAGCAACAAAGTCTGAGAATGAATTAATGGAACGAAGTTTGCTCGATGTGGAAAAAAGCATTCAGAAGCAGCCAGAGCGTGAAATTGAGATACTCACGTTTATTTATCAAGAGAAGGGATTTTCAGAAGAGGATGCAAGCTATATCACTTCCCATATCGCATCGGACAAACATATGTTCTTACGTACTATGGCTCAGGAGAAGCACGGGATACGTGAAGCTGGGTATGGGAGTCCTTGGATTTCGGCTTTAGTCGGCTCGGTATCTACATTTGTAGGTGCCATTGTGCCATTAATTCCGTTCTTCTTCGTACAAGGATTACCCGCTATTATTACAGCAGCGGTCATTAGTCTTTTGGCGCACTTTGTTGTTGGAGCAGCAAAGAGCAAAGTAACCGTCCGGACATGGTGGGCGAGTGGAATTGAAATGACAATTGCAGGTGTAATTGTTGGTATAGTTTCGTATGCTTTAGGGGTTTTAGGAAGCCATATACTGTAATGTGAAATTTTTCCGGTTATATGGGAGTGTGCCTCGGTAACTTCATCGGGGCTTTTCTAAAATGGCTTCTTATTGCCGATCTTCAATTACTATTACCCTTCATTATGAACCTCTTTGAGCTCTGCCTAATATTGAAAATGGTATCGACAACCATGCAACATTTGCCGAGTAAAGTGTATAATGTGTATAGAAAAGTTTCCCTCGGCTAAAAGTTTTTCGAACGCACAAAAATTTGTCTGTGATGAAAAACGTAAATAAGATTGATTTTAAAGGGGGGTGTCTGATGAGTACACCTTCGATACGGATTGATAAGGACAGTAAAGCCGTAAAGGCTGCAAGAGCATCGGTAATGGGGAAACGTAAGGGCATCCGAGCGATCATTCCTTTCCTTGGTCCTGCCTTTGTAGCTTCTGTAGCTTATATTGACCCTGGTAATTATGCTACGAACATTTAAAGCGGTTCGGAATTTGGTTA
>JAKADF010000338.1 GCA_021820805.1 Bacillota bacterium | reverse complement strand
CCGGTGTATTCAAGTCCGAAAACCCAGAGAAGTTTGGTCGTGCAATTGTTCAGGCAACAACCCACTTCAAAGACTATGCACTTCTTGCAGAACTCTCGAAGGGCCTTGGTGAACCAATGAAAGGTATCGACCTGAGCACCCTCCGTGATGAAGAACGGATGTCAACACGCGGCTGGTAATTTAAATTAGAAGGGAAATACCATGAAGATAGGTGTGCTTGCAGTACAAGGTGCATTTCGTGAACATGCGAGGAAATTAAGGGAACTTGGCTGCGAAACGGTACTCGTCAAGCTTGCAGAGCATTTGAAAGGACTCGACGGTCTGGTCTTCCCCGGGGGCGAAAGCACCTCGATGGGTCGGTTAATGAGAGAGTACGATTTAATCAACCCAATACGGGACATGGCAGAGAATGGCGTTCCGATGTTTGGTACCTGTGCCGGTATGATTATTATGGCAAACCGGATTTCAGGCGGCGAAGAGCCGCATCTCGGTATTATGGATGTGGAAGTAAACCGGAATTCATTCGGGCGCCAGGTTGACAGTTTCGAGACAGATCTTGAAATGCCAGCAGTCGGACAAGATCCATTTCCGGCCGTGTTTATCCGCGCTCCTCATATCCGGGAAATCGGTAAGGAAACAGATATCCTTGCGAAATATGAGGATAGGATGGTAGCAGTTCAACAAGGCAATTTGCTCGCAACCTCTTTCCATCCGGAGCTTACGGAAGACAACCGGATTCATAAGTATTTTTTGGATATGATTCGGAAACAAAGCAAGTAGGAACAAAAGGAGAAGGCGCAGACCTTCTCCTACGGGTAACATTTTATAAAAGATGGGCAACATCTAGACGGATGTTGCCCTGTTCAGATTTTGAAAGGTTGTGTCCCTATGCTAGATATTCGTGCGGTCAGGGCAGATGCTGACCGTTTTCGTAAAGGAATAGCGCGTAAAAAGGCTGATCCAGCGCTTATAGATAATCTCCTTGTTGCAGATGAAGCTTGGCGCCAAGGTTTGGCTGAAGTAGAACAATTAAAAAGCAGGCGCAACAAGGCTTCCGAGGCCATTGCAGTCAAGAAGAAGCAAGGCCTGGATGCAACAGATGCGATTGCAGAGATGAAGGAAGTCGCTGACAGAATTAAGGCTCTTGATGAACAAGTGCGTGAAAATGAAGCGGCTGTTAAAGAGTTGTTGCTTTCGATTCCAAATATCGCCCATGAATCCGTTCCTGACGGCGAATCGGAAGAAGAGAATGTTCCACTTCGTTATATCCGTGAAAAGCCTCAGTTCGACTTCGAGCCAAAGGCTCACTGGGAAATCGCGCAAAACCTCGACATTGTCGACTTTGAACGCGGCGTTAAAATTACAGGATCACGTTTTATTACATACAAAGGCCTCGGCGCCCGCCTCGAGCGCGCACTCGCCAGCTTTATGCTCGATTTTCAGACATCGAACAATGGCTATACAGAGATGTTCCCAGCGTTTGTTGCAAATGAGACAAGCCTTGTGGGCACAGGAAACCTGCCAAAGTTTGCGGATGAAATGTTTAAGCTTGAAGGTCTGCCATATTACTTAATACCGACTGCAGAAATCCCGCTGACGAACTATTACCGGGATGAGATTTTGGATGAAACAGCGCTGCCAGTTAAATTTGCAGGCTACAGCGCATGTTTCCGTTCCGAAGCAGGATCAGCCGGAAAAGACACACGCGGCCTCATCCGCCTGCATCAATTCCAAAAGGTTGAACTCGTTAAACTTGTGTTTCCAGAGTCATCCTACGATGAACTTGAATCTCTCGTAAATGATGCAGCAACGATTCTCGATGCACTTGAATTGCCATACCGTGTGATTGAAATTTGCACAGGTGACCTCGGTTCGAAGGAAACAAAAAAGTATGACCTTGAAGTATGGCTTCCAGCATCGAATACGTACCGGGAAATCAGCTCGTGCTCAAACTTTGAAGACTTCCAAGCAAGACGCGCTAACCTACGCTTCCGCCGTGGAGAATCCGGAAAGCCTGAATTTGTGCATACACTTAACGGATCAGGCCTCGCAGTCGGCCGCACTGTCGCCGCCATCCTCGAGAATGGCCAACAGGCAGACGGATCAGTTAAGCTGCCAAAAGCCCTCGTACCCTACATGGGCGGCATCGAGATTATTAGGCCGCAGGCGTAAAAAGAATTAGAGACTGTAGTTTTTGTATGATTAATGGGGTTGGGGTTCGTCTTAGATCTAAGATAGGCATGACTCTATGCCTAAAAAAACCCTCGACCCCTTAATCTGTAACTTGAGCCTTTCAGGTCCTAATTGGCCGAATGCGGCGAATTGCTCAGGCTTTTCGTACACGACGCTTTGATGGTGTTGACATATAAGTAGACAAAGCATTTATTTCGTTTCGAACTGACGGACTAGGGCTAGTGGACTAATGGCCTTATGGAAAGGGAATAAAGTAGAGCTGCTTCAAGGCTTTCTTAGATAGATTGAATTATTTTTATCGCATTAAGTCATTGCTTACCAGTTCTCGAATAAGTTAAAAAAGTGTGCGTTTCTCTGTGTTTCACAAAAAGCAATTGCATCTGGGTTTGCATGACACGTTTATTGTTGCAGTTGCCTATGGAGGGCTGTTTGTGCGTGTTTCTCAACTAGGCATTCGGTTAACCGCGACAGATTTGAATGAAGCCGTGGCCGAATTTGCCCCAAGTGTTCAACTTCGAGTGACAGAAATTCGTGAAGACGGACTACATGGACAATTGAAGTTTTTGCTATGGAATATCGATTTTGTAGCCCAGCCATCCGCCATGCAGGATGGATCAACAGTATATCTAGATGTTTCAGCACATAAGCTCATACCCATTCCTATGACACTTGTTCAATATCAATTAAAAGAAGCCATGAAGGATGCCCCGCCAGGAATAGATGTAATCCGGCAAACCATCAAGGTACACTTGCCCTCGATTTTAAAACCATTCAGTGCATCCCTGCGTGTTCGTGAGTTCGAATGCCACCAAGGATATGTCTCAATTGTGTTTGAAGACTGCCGAGTTTCAGATGTCAGGCGTTTTTTTGAGACAAAGCAGTAAAATAAATGAGGAGAAGAGATAGGTAAGCTGAAGGCGACGCATGGTTGGAAGTTTTATCTGCCCCTTTGCAGGAAAGACTCATCTAATGTATAATAAGAATGTTGCTCATATATGCACCCGTAGCTCAGGCGGATAGAGCGGTGGTTTCCTAAACCGCGTCTTGCGGGGGTTCGAGTCCCTCCGGGTGCACCAAATAGTTCAGTAATGACGCGGTTTTAGGAGTTTTCCTAAAACCGTGATTTTCATTAAATGATTATTTTGGTTAATCTTTGGTGAATCTTTTTTTGGTTGGTTAATCTTTTGATGGTTTTTTGAAGCGGCGTAAGATAGCATCAATCTCGTTTGCTGCCTGTTTTTGGAGTCCGGGTACTACGTGGGAATAACGGTCAAGGGTAACTTGAATACTGGAATGTCCCAAGCGTTCCTGAACTATTTTGGGGTGTACGCCTTTCAGAAGTAACAAAGTTGCATGTAAATGACGTAAATCATGAAAACGGCAGCGACTGACTCCCGCTCGTTCTATCAATCTCTCCATCAATCCTCGAATATTCCCCTGCAAAACTTGAGTTCCAACGCTCGTAGGGACAACTAAGTTGTTTTTTTTCCAACGGATGCCCTGAATCTCTATCTCTGTTTGCTGTTGTTGATAATGATACTGAAGTTTTTCAACGAGATAAGATGACATTTCAACTGAACGGCGGGAGGATGATGTCTTGGTACTTGTGGATTTCTTTTTCGATCCTGATCTCCGAACTTGAATTATTCCAGATTCTAAATCCACGTCAGACCATTTCAGACCTAAAATCTCTCCGAGTCGCATCCCAGTGGCTGCACCTAGCAGAAACACCATGTAGTGTCGAGTACGCTCCTCTGCGACTGAAAGAAATGATTCCAACTCGTCCTCTGTCCATACATGAAATTCGTGCCTGTCGACTTTTGGCGGCTTTGCAAGTTCTGCCGGGTTTTTTGCTATAAGTCCCCACTGTACAGCATTCTTGAGAGTCTGACTGAGTACCCGATGCAAATGGCCAATGGACTGTGGGGAAATTGTGTTTTCTCGCTCCAAATCAGCGTATACGGCTTGAATGTGATCTGGTCTAAGCTTGGAAAGTTGAATGTGACCGAATCGAGGTATGATGTGATTTTTAACGAGCCAAGAATACTGGCGGTATGTGCCCTCTTTGATTTGAGATTCTTTAGTTCTCAGCCAACGTTCTTCGTATTCCGCCATTGTTTCCTTACCTGCACGGACATATGTCCCCTGATCCAGTTGCACTTTTATCTTTGCCCACTCCGTGTCAGCTTCCTTAGCCGACGGATATGTCGGAGTCACTTTGTAGTCCTTTTTCCCATCCGGTTTCAATCCGGCATAGTATCTGTATCTATAACCTTTACCGTGTTTTTCACGATGCCCCTTCAACTTGAAACCCCCTTTCTACAGCTAAATAAAGCATAGAGTGATAGTTT
>JAKADF010000337.1 GCA_021820805.1 Bacillota bacterium | reverse complement strand
TACAACGGCACGAGCTCTGTCCGCTAGGCTGGCCTGAGTAAATACAACTTCAGCGTTTTGCGGCAATTGATTTACCGGCAAGTGTTGAACGTCAAGCGATGTTCCTGCTTCCTTTAATTTTTTCTTCAAAATGGAAGCTCCCATCGCGCTCGACCCCATACCTGCTTCACACGCAAAAATGATTCGTGAAGGTACAGCGGCCAATCGCGTGCTAGTATCAACTGCTGCTGCGGCGACTTCTCTTCTCGCAGGTTCTGCGGGTGATTCTTCTACTTTAAGACCTTTGCTTTCAGCCTTCATGTTTGCGACTAACTTTTGTGCCACATTGAAATCATCATCAGCAACTTCGATAGTCTTTGAACGGCTTAAAATCAACGAGGCTGTTGCAAAAGAAACGATAGCGCCAACCGCGATGCCAACCATGTTTTGCCATAAACCGTTTTTGGGCGACATCATAATTTCTGCAAAAATACTTCCCGGTGATGCCGGAGCAACTAAGCCAGCGTGCAAGAGAACGAATGTGCTGTCAGCGAAAAATCCGCCCAGAATAACGGCAAAGACGAGCATAGGACGCATCAGAACATACGGGAAATAGATCTCGTGAATACCGCCTAGAAACTGAATGACGATGGCACTTGGTGCAGATTGTTTCGCATTGCCTTTGCCAAACAACCAGTAGGCAAGCAAAATACCAACTCCAGGCCCTGGATCTGTTTCAAGCAAGAAGAAGATCGATTTGCCCAATGTCTTAGCTTGCTCAACGCCTAAGGGTGTTAAGATACCGTGGTTAATTGCGTTATTCAAAAACAAAACTTTACCAGGCTCAATGAAAATCGCAATGAAAGGAAGAAGGTGGTGTGCTGTAACCCACATAGCACCACTGCCAAGTGCATTGGATACAGAATCCATCACCGGACCAATGATGAGGTACCCTAAAATTGCAAGACCTCCACCAAGAATCCCGGCGGTAAAGTTCGTAATCAACATTTCAAAGCCAGTTGGAATCCGATCATTCAATAGCCCATCAATTTTCTTGATCAGCCAACCAGCCAACGGCCCCATAATCATAGCGCCTAAAAACATTGGCACATCGGAACCTACAACAACCCCGGCAACCGCGATGGCACCAACCACGCCTCCACGGTGACCATAAACAAGCTTGCCTCCGCTATAGCCCAACAATAATGGCAGTAAATACGTAATAAACGGAGCTACCAAGTTTGCGAGGTTCGCATTTGGCAACCAGCCTGTAGGGATAAATAAAGCAGTAATCAATCCCCAAGCAATGAAGGCAGCTATATTCGGAATGACCATAGCTGCAAGGAAACCACCGACTCTTTGCAACTTTTGTCGAACGTTTCGTCCACGTGAGATGGGTTCGACCTGTGTCTGCGTTGCCACAGTGCAATCCTCCTTATGATGTGTAATCGCTTGCAGTATTATTAAACAGGACAAGCAATTACACGGTCAAGAAAATGAAAATCGCTCTTGACAGCCGCTCTTATGACAAAACTGAGGTGTTCAATTTGCTTGTAGAATAACCCTCTTTAGACACAATTAATCACTTACAGAAGAGCTGAGGATCACCTGGATAATGGTACAGATAGATTATTGGCCCAGCCTTACCAGCGAGTTACCTCATTATGTCCAAAAGCTGATGGTGTAGGTTGTCCCAAATCTGACAGCCATTACTTGTGGATGCGCACTGCATTTTTATTCCATCCATGTGTGCTATACTTGCCGTTAAGTGAATTTGTTCAGTTTTACACATTTCCCGGTGTAGAGTTTTCTAGCGCTGTAGTTAGAAAATCAATATAAACCAGAATTTCTTCAGGTCGGAGGTTATTATTTTATATAAACAGATGCTTCGCGAATGATCAACGGAGGTGCACTGTATGGACCTTAGCGTATTTTCAATCAGAGATGCAGCAATCAGCGATCTTGCTGCTATAGTTGATATCTATAACTCAACGGTGCTAAGCCGCATGGTTACTGCCGACACAGAGCCTGTAACCATCGAAAGCAAAAAATTATGGTTTACGGAACATTCTCCGCAATTACGCCCTTTGTGGGTGTTAGAGGACAAAGAAAGAGTGTGTGGGTGGGTTAGTTTTCAATCCTTTTACGGAAGACCTGCATATCACTCAACAGCTGAAATCAGTATCTATGTTCATGAAGACTATCGTGGGAAAGGGTTGGGGCGGTTCCTGCTCAATAAAGCCATGGATGCGTGTCCTGAACTTCGAATAAAAACATTATTAGGATTTATATTTGCTCATAATACGCCAAGTCTATCCTTATTCGAACGTGCAGGCTTTCAAAGATGGGGTTATTTACCTAACATTGCTGAACTAGACGGCATGGAACGTGATTTAGTCATAGTAGGCAAGCGAGTCATGCTATAAATGATTTGACAAACGCCCATATCATGCAAATGTGTAGGGTCTTCAGTTATCTGATTAATAAGCAAAAGCACGGGAGATCCCGGGTTTTTATCGCCCAGTTTCTTCCGTTCCAACGTACAAGTGGTCAACTGCCGGAACAAGTTATTTTAATCGATATCAGATGTAGAAAATCTTGTTTTTATCTTCTCAAACAGTTCTTTCATTGCTAGATGGTAAGAAGGAATGCTGAATTGTACCGTCCACTACCAATTCATCAGTATAATTTTGATCGATGGCAATCTTCAATCGTTCCAACGCTCTTTCTACGCTAGTCATGTTTTGCTTCAATTTTTCGCTCAAATAATGTCACTCCTTCCATCGCAATTTGTTGCTTAAGTCTCTCAGAAGCGTGTTGAATCCATACGAGATCAATGGGTAATAACGTGTCCAAATTTTCATCCTTAAAAAAGTAAATATCATCCCAGGTTGCGCCATCAATATTTTCCGAATCAATGGCGAGATCAATATCAGAGCGTTCTTCATGATCCCCTCGGGCACGCGATCCAAATATAATCAGACGTCGAATGTCAGAAGCAATATTTCAGCACGATCCGTTGCAGGTGCAGGAGTCATAGAAAGCGCAGAGATTTCATCACGCCATTCTGGAGTTATGTTCACATCTACAGCGGCAAGTGAATCCTCAAGCTGTTTCAAATTTCTTGCCCCGATTATCGGTGCTGTAATTGCTGGATTGGACATCACCCATGCAACTGCAAGCGTGGCGGGATTCATGCCCTGCTCCTTGGCATAGGCGGCAAATCGGTCAGCCACGACAAAATTCGTTTCATCCCCGTAGCGATCCGTATACCGTTTTTCTTCAACCAACCGTCCTTGCTCTGGTCGCTTATTTACGCCGTATTTTCCCGTAAGAAGCCCAGCCCCTAGCGGGCTATAAGTAATCACGCCAAGTTGTTCAGAAAGGGCGAGAGGCAAAATTTCGACTTCTGCTTGGCGTTTCACCAAGTTATACATAGGTTGTATCAATTCAAAACGAGCCAATTGTTCCTTTGCAGAAATCCCTAACGCTTTGGCAATTTGCCAGGCTGACCAATTACTTACCGCTGGATAGAGAATCTTGCCTTGTGCTTGAAGGTCATCTAATGCGCGAAGTGTTTCTTCCATCGGCGTATTCTCATCGAACATATGCACGAAATAAAAATCAATCCGATCCGTCTTTAAACGCCGTAAGCTGTTTTCCACTTCAAGCATGATATGACGACGGGAGAGTCCTTTGGCATTCACGTCTTTTCCCATGGGATAAAACACTTTTGTCGCAAGGACAATCTCATCCCGACAATCTGCGATACACTCCCCAAGGATTTCCTCAGACCGCCCCTGACTATAGACGTTTGCGGTATCAAAGAAATTGATGCCCGCTTCGCGGCAACGCTTAAACATGGCTTTGGATGTTTCTTCATCCGCGTTGTCGCCAAATGACATCGTACCAAAACACAAATTTGAGACTTGAATGCCTGTTTTGCCTACTGTGCGATAATCCAAGTGGAACCCTCCTATTCGGGAATAACTTCGTTTATGCAACTCAATGCATTCAGTGTTCGCGGGAACCCTATGTACGGCAAGCAGTGTGTGATGGCGGCAATCATTGTTTCTTTGTCATTGCCTACGTTTAGATTTCCCTGAACATGCCCTTTCACCTGGCTCTCGCATCCGCCAAGGCTACTTACAATGCAAAGCGTCAAAAGCTCCCGCCTTTGCAAGTCGAAACCGCTACGGGTGTAGAAATCACCAAAGCAAAAAGCCGACAGATAATCCTGTATGTGCTTTTGATTGGCTGGGGCACTTTCCCGCATCTTCGCAATGACATCTCCAAAAATCTCGACCTGCACCGCAAGTCCCTTGTCAAACCGATTCTCTTCTTCAACTTGCCTTTGGCTTGGGGTAGGTAACGCAATGTTCCTGGCTTTGAACATCTCATTTACCTCTTCTATGGCATTGAGTGTTTTGGGGAATCCAATGTACGGCGCACACTGGTAAATTGCCTCTTTGATTTCCACTGGTGTTAATCCAACATTCAGCGCGGCGTTAACATGCGCCTTCAGTTGGGGCAATGTCTGGTTGGTGGCAAGCACCACCAAGGTGATTAGCTCCCACTCTTTGTCACCGAGATTACCTTGATAAAAAACTTCCC
>JAKADF010000336.1 GCA_021820805.1 Bacillota bacterium | reverse complement strand
AATATACCTTGGTGCATAGTAGTCATCATCGTCAAATTTGGCAACGTAATCGTATTTGGCATTACGAACTGCGAAATTTAAACACTTGCCCAATGTAGCACTTTGCGGCAATTGATATACAGAAATATTTTTATACTGTTTGCACCTATCCCTATATCGTTTTAAATCCATGCTATCATTATTTAAGACTAAAATAAGTTCTTTTTTGGTCCATAACTGGGTATTGTAATTATTCAAGAGATTTTCTAGATAATTCGGTCTCTTTGTACATGTAATAATAGAAACGCCTGAAGAAGATAATCTATTATTCGTCATGTTTTACACCCAATTCCGCGTATTGTCCTGGTCTTCACTCGTTTGCAATTAATATAGACAGGTCTTGCAAATTTTTGTGGACGACCACCCGTTTTCAGCAAATTTGGCGATACATCTTCGTTCCCTTTGAGGGACACGCCACATGCCGACGGCGAAACGATTGGATGCAGCGGAGTAATTCAGAAGTACCTGAAAGTTGGCGGTACTGTCAGAATGCAGGATCTGAAGAGGACATTCCAAGTTTTTGGAATATGGATTATCACATCATGTGTCTTTGGCATCAACTCAATTGGAGTTGCCATGATACCCCAAACTTGTCTGCTACCCAACCGAATTTATTGCTAAAAGGATAGGCTGTTAACGGCATAAGAACTTGTCCATTGTGAGATAAGTTTTTAAACAACCTTTCTATTTCATCATCAGAGTCACACGTTACAAATAATGAGATTGATGGAGTAAAGGTGAAATTATGCTTAACACTGCTGTCAATGCACATAAATTCTTGACCATGAATTGAAAATGCAGCTTGTTTAACCGTACCCTCTGCCCCATCCTCATTTGTTTCATAACGAGAAATACTTGTTATTTGTGCGTCATCAAATATCGTCGTATAGAAATTCATGGCTTCTTCAGCTTTGCCTTCGAACATAAGAAAAGTTTTGATTTTCTGCAATGGTAACACTCCTTAGCATCGAATTATCCTCAGATTGTAACACTGCCTTCTTAAACAAATGAATGGCATTTCATCTGATTGGTTCTCCATATCAATGAGAGAAAAAATGTGTTTTTTTGGTACTACCATGATTTGGACTGGATAAAACGGGCTTGTGTGGTGAAATGCGAGCACATTTTCTGTCTCGATAACTTTGTCGACAGGAATCCTTCCATTTAAAATTTCATCATAATATATATCGTTTGACATAAAATACCTTCCTATCATATTTCGTAGCAAACTGTGCGAAAGGCTAGTTAAATTGATACAGAGTACACTAGTACTTTCTTTCCACATTTTGTTATTATCTTTTCAACGTGCATTCCATTGCGTTCAGCAACTCTCGCAGACTGTGTATTATTGGCATCTATAAATGAAAACATCTTCTGCAGACCCATGCTCTGAAGCCCGTACTCCTTACACGCCTTTGCTGATTCCGTCGCGTAACCTTTCCCCCACTCTTTTCTAACGAACAGATATGCGATTTCCATAACATCAGCACCGTCAAATTCTTGTGGTATAATCCCACATTGACCAAGAAACCTTCCCGTTAATTTATCCTCCACAATCCAAAAACCCACGCCTAACTTTTCGTAGTTGCTCAATGTTCGATTTATCCAGCCTAACGTTTCTTCTTCATTCATCGTTGAGGGATAGTATCTCATTGCTTCTCGGTCAGTAAAAATTGTCATCAAATTCTGAACATCATCGGTAGTCATTTTCCGCAAGTTTAGTCTTTCAGTGGTCATGACTACAGTTTTCATGTATTCCACCTCCCAATATGGATATTGTACCTATGTTTTCTATTACATGATCACTAAAAATAGATTGAATTTTCAAAACAAGTGACATATGTATTTCAAAGGAGGCCCAGGGGGTGAATCAGTTCTTTCGAGCGTCTGGGATTTATGCGATCCCACAAACGCTCAGACCACGGGCACCCTTAAAGGGAATTACAATATTTCCTATCTGGAAGGGCTGCCTTTCGACTTATTTGCAAAAAAAACTACTGTTTCAAGAGCATGACGAATACTCCTATTAGACAAATCATCGCTCCCATCCATTCGCCTGATCCAGGGGTTTTTTTATCGATAAACCAGCCCCATAAAACTGCCATCACAATGAAAATCCCACCATAAGCAGCGTACGTACGTCCGAATGAAAATTCTTGCCGGGTTGCAATGACACCGTACAAAACCATCACGATGGCTCCGATAATTCCGATCCAGAGTGGCTTTCCATTTTTCAACCATTGCCAAATAAGATACCCTCCGCCGATCTCAGCGATCCCAGCCAAAATGAACAAAAATATCGCACGAATTACCATCTCGTATCTCCAGTCTATATTTCATTCTTCTACCGCTTGCAGCTCTTATTTTAATTCTTTTGGCTCCTTCATCCTACGGTTATAACTTCATCCAAAGCTTGTCGCAGTCTACTTATCCCTTGGTCGACCATAGTACTGGTACAATTCGCATAGGTCAACCGAAAGCATCCTGGTTCTGACCCAAAAACTCCGCCCGGACGAATAACTACCCCATTTTGAATACATGCTTCGAGCAAGTCACTGTCTGGTACAGGTTTCTTTAGACGACACCAAATATTAAAGCTGCCATCAGGCTCCATGTAATCTACCAGATGAGAAAAACCCTTCAAATGGCGGAGCATAATATCTCTGCGATACTTCAGCTCTGCACGCACCTTTTCTAGGTGATGCTCACGTTTCCCCGAACTCAAATATTCGAAAGCCAAATATTGCATGATTGTACTTGTGCCAAAATCCATCTGCTGTTTTGCATCAGAGAGTCGCTCTACAATATTTTTTGGCCCAATAATCCAGCCAATTCTCAGCCCAGGTGCTACGGTTTTCGACAAACTGCCTATGTACAGAACTGTATGCTCATTGTCGAACGCTTTAATCGGCAAAACTTTCCCGCCGTCAAAGAAGAAGTCATGATATGGATCATCCTCAACAATTGGAATTCCAAGCTTCTGACATGTTTCGATTAATTCATGCCTTCTGTCCAAAGACAATGTAACTCCTGTTGGATTCTGAAGCGTTGGATTTGTAAAAACCATTTTAATCCGGTGGCGGTTATATAACGGAAGAATCTCACTTGGAATCAGCCCATCTTTGTCCATCGGGATCTGTAAAATCCGTAAACCAACGGATTGGAACAGAGGAAGAGAATAGAAATACGAAGGGCCTTCAATTCCGACCACATCTCCTGGGTTTAGCAAGCATTGAGTGATCAAATGTAGTGCCTGCTGTGCACCTGCGGTAATAAGAATTTCATCTTCATCAACTGAAATCTGTAAATTTACTTTTAGGTAATTAGAGAGTTGCTTTCTTAAGGCAAAGAGCCCCTCAGGTTCTGGGTATGAAAGGCTGGATTCTATCGGGATTTTAGACATAGCATCGGCTAGAAGTTTACTTGGATACAACTCTGGATTTGGTTCTCCACTAGCTAAATTAATCATGCCAGGTTGGCACATAGCTTGGCGAATCCTATATTGAAGAGGTGCACTAGGTAAAAAAACTCCTCTTTCCGCATACCGTTTCCAATTTGGAATTTGCTTCGTTTTAACTCCCCACAGAGTCTCACTTACTCTGTAGCCGCTTCCTTGCCGAGATTCAACGAGTCCTGTTGCACGCAATTCCGCATAGGCAGCGGTAATGGTACTGCGATTCACTCCAAGGTCCTGTGCCAGTTTACGTTCTGGTGGTAACCCTGACCCTGGCTGACGTTTGCCCTCAGTAATTTCTTGTTCAAAGTATATTGCAATTTGTCGGAACAATGGTGTCTTTGAATTTAGATCAGGCTTCCACATCCTAATTCCACCCATCTTTTAGTCTAACAAGACTATAGCAAAATTGGATGGTTAATAAAACGTCCAATTGGTTGGATACAAAAGCCAATTGCAGATATAAAATAGCCAGCAAGAAGGGAGATGAGTATTCAATGAGGCTGGAACATCCTTTTCATATGTATGATGCAATTCTGAAACAACCGGAGACTTTCCGAACTGTAATCGTGCAAAATGAGGATCCGATTCGTAGTGTTGCAGGGAGGCTTCGTCAGGTAAAGCGTATTTTTCTAGTTGGTATCGGCACTTCTTACCATGCCGCTGAAATTTCACGTTATATTGCGCGTTCTGTTGCAAGAAATACAGAAATACATGCAGTTCATTCATTCGAATTTGTCCATTACACACCAATATTAAACAAGGAAGACTGTGTGATTGGCATCAGCCATCGCGGGACTAAGATATTTACCGTAGAGGCGTTAAAGATAGCGAAGAACGCAGGATGTTTGACTATAGGTATCACGGGAACAGGTAATGAAACGCCACTTTCAAGCTATTCAACTGTTACAATCCGTACGATCGAACAAGAGTCATCTTCCGCACACACCATCAGTTTTATTTCATCTGTCTCTATACTTGCAGCGATATTTGCGAAAATTGAAAATGCAGATGCTGAAGGAATATTCCTTCGGGAACAACTGCCCAGGGTTCTCGAAGAATCAGTGCAGGTGGGACTAACAACAATGGAATTAGCTCATCACATCTC
>JAKADF010000335.1 GCA_021820805.1 Bacillota bacterium | reverse complement strand
TGTATGATAGATGATTTAAAGCATGTAAGGTTAGTTTTATCTGCATCTGGTGAAACAGAGGTACAAGCCTTGCATAAAGCTTTTCCAGATTACATTAAAATGTGCTTATACAATGAATTGTACTGGATAGGTATTACTTTTGACAGGCCGCAACAGTACTATAAGGTATTTTGTCAAGGAAAAGACGGCCGAATGGCAGAGGAAACTGTGCATAGCTTTGAGGAACTGGAGCAACTCGCCATTGGCTTTATAAAAAATGATAATAAGTAGGAAAAGATTTAATCATAGAAAGGGCTGAAAAAAACCCGCCGTTATACGGCGGGCGGGCCATCGGAGCCTCGGCTTTGCGACAATGAATTTAGCTTGCGAAAAAGTCCCTGTTTTTTGCAATCCAATCTTGATCTTCTTCGGGAACGAACTCCTCTTGGAAGATTGCGGACACTGGGCATACAGCTTCACATGCGCCGCAGTCGATGCAAACATCTGGATCAATCAAATAAGTGTCTCCGCCGTCGTGAATCGCGTCCACTGGGCACACTTCAACGCAGTCTGCAGCTTTTGTACCGATACATGGAGACGTAATTACAAATGCCATGTCATTGCCACCCCTCTAACGGACGAATTGTCGGAGCCCCGACACCTTAACTTTACTTGGCAATTGGTTGAGTTGATATGCTGTTTATCACACCAATTGGAAGTTAGGGCACCGCTGTGATTCAAGTCACAGGCCATTCCACAAAAAACATTATAGTGTTAATATGTAACGTGAAACGAAATGTGTCAACTATTTAATTTTGACGTATTCGTGTACACTTTTTTTATGAATTGGCGAATCCCGGCTAGCAGGAATAGAAATACTGTGGTCAGAGGAGTTGTTCGAAAGTGATTAATTTGGATGAAGTTCGGGAAAAGTTATCAGAAGTATTGGACCCTGAACTTGGTCTTAATGTTGTTGAACTTGGCTTGATTTACGATTTGTGGGAACCTGAGGAAGGGGACCTGCACATTCGGATGACGATGACAACACCAGGTTGCCCAATGCATGATAACATTAGTGATAATGTACAGTGGGCTGCAGCACAAGTTTTCGGGGTTGCCGATGTAAATGTGGAAGTAGTTTGGGATCCACCGTGGTCACCAGATTGTATGACAGACGAAGCTAAGGAAAAGTTAGGTTTCTAGTTTGTAATAGTCATCATATTATTAGGCTCTGTTCTGAGTGTAGAACAGAGCCTAATTGCGGTTAGTAAGTGTTCAGCAGGTTTGTAGTTTTTGTTTATGCCGTAGTGTGACACGTTTCACAAATTCAGACCATGGTTGCCCCCATAATAACGATTGACAGTGATACTATAGATGAAGAGAGGTTCCTCTAAATGAATATAGAAGGCTTTGCTGCGATGATAGATGCTAGTCAGTTTGCCTCAGCTGTGAAACATCGTACCATATTGGCCATTTGGGAAGGATTATCGTCTGGAAGTAAAATGATGCTTGTAAACGATCACGATCCTAAACCGTTGTTTTATCAGTTCTCTGCTGAATACCCAGGTACGTTTACTTGGAATTACTTGGAGAGTGGTCCGTCTCGTTGGCAGATTGAAATCATAAAAGCGTAAACTGCGGCAAATATTTATCGCATGGCATTGCGAACTGAGAAAGGAGATTTATAAATGATTGAAATTTCTCCGAAAGTTGATGGCAACCACATTTTAATTGATGTGCGCGACATTATTCGCAAAGGCATGCATCCGCGTGGGGAAATTCTTAAGGTTGTTCGTGAAGCACCGAAGGGGAGCGTAATTGAAATTCATGTGCCTCATCGGACGCAGCCGTTAATTCAGGCAATGGAAGATATGGGACTTAACGTGGCTGTGACAGAAGTGGCACCAGGTGACTTCCGCTTATTGACAGCTAAACTGTAATTGCTTTGACAGGAGGGGGGATAATATGTCCAGGAAAATTGAAGATCTAGACGTTCGAGAGATGCTAAAGAACAAAGGGGAACCTTTTCAAATTATTATGTCGGCGACCCAGGGACTGGGAGAAAACGATGTCCTAGAGCTTCATGCAACGTTTGAACCAATACCGTTGTTTAAAGTGTTAAAGAAACAAGGGTGGAACAATACGGTTCAAAAAGAGTCAGACGACCATTATATTGTTCAGTTTTATCGTGAAAACACGGATATCCCGTATTGGCATATAGACAATCGAGGACTTGAGCCGCCAAATCCAATGATTCGAACACTTGAATTGTTAGATTCTGATGAAAAGCTGCTTGCTGGCGAGCATGGCCTTGAAATTTGGAATGAACGTGTCCCTGCTATTTTACTTCCTGAACTGGAAGAGCGGGGTCTTCAGTATGATATTAACGATGAAGGCAATGGAACTGTCGTTGTAAAAATTCATCGTTAATAGGACTCGGGAAGGCATTTCGGAGCATAATGGCAGATTTTTTTGGCGTTGTGCTCCGAAAGTGTCGGGTACGGGGCAGAAGGAGAAGGAAACAATGAAAGTGACGGCTTTGACGTTTAGTTTAATTGCTGTTTTGCCATTCTTTGTCGTGGGTTGCGGTTCAAGTACGTCATCGAACGCAGGTTCGGCATCTGGCCCTCACCAAGTTGTAAACGTTACTGCACAAGATTTTAAATGGACGCTCGATAAGACTCAGTTAAAAGCAGGAGAGCCGATTGACTTTAAAATAACGGTCAAAGAAGGAGCTCATGGCTTCTCGATTGACGGTACAAGCATCAGCAAGTCCGTCATGCAAGGTCAAACTTATAATGTTGATTGGACGCCTCCAAAGCCAGGGACATACACAGTTCGTTGTGACCAAGTATGTGGTTCCGGACATGCAAATATGTTTACAACTTTCACCGTGAGTTGAGTTATGATTCGAAACATAAATGTATATTATGAAATTTGAGATGGCGTATAGAATTCAATTTTCGGTTCTGTACGCTAATTATTTTTTGGAAATCTATTATAGTTGCGGCGATTACCTGACTTTGGTACGCTAGTAACAACTGAATACGTTGTCTTTTGACCTCGTATAATCGCGGGAATATGGCCTGCAAGTCTCTACCGAGCAACCGTAAATTGCTTGACTACGAGTGAAAGTGCGTCTAGGGTTCCGCTTGAAGTCTGTTTAAGGACAAAAAGGTCTGGACCAAGCGATGCAGACACATCTGTGTCACACCTTAGGGATAAAAGCCCAGATGGACAGGTTTCACTTGATTACGCAATTGATGCGTATAGAGCCTGTCTATGTGGGCTCTTTGCGTTTCAAAACAAATAAAAGGGGTGGGGAAGTAAGGTGCAGAATTTACGAGCACGCATTTGTGCCGAAGGGCGGATTGTGTCGCCAACTATCTTAAAAGTGGATTCTTTTTTGAACCATCAAGTCGATCCGGTTTTAACAATGGAAATCGGTCGAGAATTTGCGAATCACTTTCAAGGAGATTCGATTACAAAGGTGCTTACGATTGAGGCAAGCGGAATTCACCTGGCTCACGCAACAGCATTCGCCCTTGGTGTGCCATTTGTATATGCAAAAAAGAAGCGTGCTGTGACACAGAATGAAGAAGTTTATCGTACAAGTATTTATTCATTTACGAAACAGACAACTTATGAGGTTTGTGTAGCAAAATCCTATCTTGCAAGTTCCGATGTTGTACTCATTGTTGATGACATTTTAGCAGAGGGAGCATCGCTTGTTGGTCTTGTGAAAATCATCGAATCATCTGGTGCAAAACTTGCTGGCGCTGGTATCGTCATCGAAAAGAGTTTCCAGAAAGGCCGGTCGAAGCTTGACAATTTGGGGATTAAAGTACATTCACTTGCCCGCATTGCTTCCATGGAAAACAATGAAATTCAATTCATTGAGTCAGAATCCGAAAAGGATGTGGCAAAAACAATATGTTAACAAAGCAAAGATTAGTTACGCTCGGTATTCAACACGTACTCGCAATGTACGCAGGCGCTGCCGCAGTACCGCTTATCATTGGCGGGGCACTTCATTTAACCGCCGCTCAAATGGCTTATTTAATTGCCGCAGATATGTTTACGTGTGGGATTGCTACGCTTGTTCAGGTAATCGGTACACGTCATATTGGAATAAGGCTGCCTGTTGTGCTCGGGTGTACCTTTACAGCGGTTGGGCCAGTTATCGCAATCGCGAGTTCTTCAAATCTTGCTACTGTTTTTGGAGCCACTCTCATTGCGGGAATTCTCCTTCTTTTGCTTGCACCAGTGTACGGCAAGTTGCTTCGATTCTTTCCAACGGTTGTAGTTGGCTCTGTAGTGACTGTGATTGGGCTTTCTTTAATTCCAGTCGCAATGGACAACGCTGCAGGGGGACTCGGAAGTCCAGGCTTCGGATCAGGCGAAAATCTTTTGCTCGCTTTTTTCACACTTGTACTTATTTTGCTTTTAAATCGCTTTTTTAAAGGTTTTATGCGCGCTATCTCTGTACTTCTTGGTCTGATTGTTGGTACGGTTGTTGGATATGCACTTGGTATAGTTAACTTTTCTTCAGTTATGCAGGCTTCCTGGTTTCGCGTTACGGAACCATTTTATTTCGGACGTCCTGAATTTCATCTTGGTGCCATCTTG